>JANMYI010000263.1:0-12307 GCA_031381955.1 Burkholderiales bacterium | reverse complement strand
CCCCCCCCCCCACGACCCCTGGCTGGCCAACCCGCCGGGCAACGCCAGCGCTGACACCTGGGTCATCGCCAGCGGCGAGGTCGATGACACCACGCTGCTGCCCGCACCCCTTTCAGCGCACGAGCTGCAAGAGGGGCGGCGCACCGTCACCAGCCGCAGCGCCGAAAACCTGTTCTGGCTGGGGCGCTACACCGAGCGCGCCGAAAACGCCTTGCGCCTGACCCGGCTCACGCTGGAAAACCTTGGCCAGGCCAGCCCTGCCGTGCTCGGCTTGCTCGACGATCTGGCGCGCCGGCATGGCCTGGTGCCGCCCGAAACCGCAGCCGCCGCGCAAGACAAGGCAGCGTTCGAGTTGTCGCTGCTGCACAACCTGGGCACGGCCACCCAGGCGCGCGGTGTGGTGGCCACCCTGCGCGGCCTGCGCCGCTGCGCCCAGGCCCTGCGTGAGCGCCTGTCGCCCGAACATTGGCAGTTGATCCATGAGCTCGACGCGCAATTCGAGCAACAACTGGGGCAAGCCGTTGGCGCCCAGAGCGGCTGCCCCGCCAGCGCCGACGCCTTCAACGTGATGGCGCGCGCCGCCACGCAACTGGCCGCCATCACCGGCGCGCAGACCGACCGCATGACGCGCGACGATGGCTGGCGGCTGCTCTCCGTGGGCCGCCAGATCGAGCGCCTGGACATGCTGGCGCACGCGCTGGCACAGGGCTTCGAGCGCCGCGTGCACGAGACCGACGACGGCTTCGTGCTCCTGCTCGGCCTGTTCGACAGCGTCATCACCTACCGCGCGCAGTTCCAGGGCCGCCGCGAAGTGCTGCCCTTGCTGCACCTGCTGGTGCTCGACACCGACAACCCCCGTTCGCTGGCCTGGGTGGCGCGCACCATGCGCGAGCGGCTGCGCAAGCTGGCGCGCCGCGATGAGGCCTGGGCCCAGGCCGTGACGGCGGAGCTGCCCGTGCCCGACAAGTGGCTGCTGGCCGATCTGGACGAGCGCGACGGCAGCGGCGCACCGGCCCGGCTGATCAACGCCCTGCAGCAATGCAGCGCCAGCGCGCAGGCGCTGTCCAACGACATCGACCGCCAGCTCTTTGCGCATGTCGCCGTGCCTGAGCGCAAGGTGTGGCAATGACGCGCCGCCTGGCGGTGCGGCACGAAACCCGGTATGTGTACGACACGCCGGTGGAGGTGGCGCACCACAGTGCCTGGCTCAAGCCGCGCGATTGCGCCTGGCAGCAGGTGTCGGGCTGGCGGCTTGACGTCACGCCCGCGCCCGAAGGCACCGTGCAGGAGAGCAAGGACGCATTCGGCAACTGGCGCCACGGCTTCGGCCATGCCCTGGTGCACGAGCAATTGAGCGTCGTCTCCAGCTTCGAAGTGGCGTTGACGGTGCCAAGCCTGGGTGATGCCGCGGCCAGCCCACCCTGGGAGCAGGTGGCCGATGCCCTGCGCTTCCGCAGCGGGCAGCAGCAACCCGATGCCGTGGCCTTCATGCTGGGCACGCTTTACGCGCCGTGCGATGCGCGCCTGGCCGACTTTGGTGCCGACCTGTTCACCCCCGGGCGGCCCTTGCAGGATGTGGCCGTGGCGCTGATGCAGCAGGTGCACGCCCGCATGCGCTATGCACCGCGGGCCACCGACGTGGCCACCCATGCCGTGCAGGCCCTGGCCCAGGGCAGCGGTGTGTGCCAGGACTTTGCCCACCTGATGATCGGCACGCTGCGCTCGCATGGCCTGGCCGCGCGCTACGTGAGCGGCTACCTGATGACCCGCCCACCCCCTGGCCAGCCGCGATTGGTGGGGGCCGACGCCAGCCATGCCTGGGTGTCGGTATGGTGCCCGGTGCAGGGCTGGCTGGCGCTGGACCCGACCAACAACGTGGCCGCCGGCCTGGACCACGTGACGCTGGCCTGGGGCCGCGACTATGCCGACGTGGCGCCGCTGCGCGGTGTTATTCGTGGCGGCGGCAGCACGCCGCCGGATGTCAGCGTGGATGTCGAGTTGCTGCTTTAGCTAGTCGGGCTAGCTAGCCCGGCTCGACACCCGGCCCGCTATCAGCCCGCACATCAGGCATCACCGCATCCAACCCTCGCACGGCCGGGCCCGTGACGCCATCGAAGCCGAGCGCCCACAGCGTGCGCAGGTCTTCAGCGTCGTCCACACCCGAGGCAATCACTTGCATGCCCATGCTGTGCGCCAGCGTGGCCAGGCTGCGCGCAAATTCGCGCACCGCCGGCTCGCGACCCACGCCGCGCACATAGCGGTCATCGATCTTGATGTAGTCGATGCCCGTCTCGCTCAGGCGTTCCAGCCCCTGCAGCGCCGCGCCGGCATGCTCCAGGCCCAGGCGCACGCCGTGGTGGCGCCAGGCCCGGTTAGCCTCAGCCAGGCGTTGCGCGTGTTCGGCGGCGAAGCTTTCGTTGACCTCGATGGCCAGGACGCGCGCGGCCTGTGGCAGCTCGCCCAGCGCCTGGGCCACGTCCGCAATGAAGCCGGGCTGCCCCAGGCTGGCGCCTGCCACATGAATGCAGCGGCGCTGGCCATCGTGTTGCGCGGCGGCCAGGGCCAGGTGCAGGGCCGCCAAATCGGCGCGGGCGCTGAATTGGGCGCGTGCAGCCATCCACAGCCACACGCTGGCCGGCTCGTAGGGCCCACCGGGCAGGAGCTGGATGCGCAAGGGGCATTCCACATGCAGCAGCCGCTCGTGCTTGTCGCGCACGGCGTATTGCGCCAGCTCGAAACATTCACCGGCCAGGGCCAGCGTGAGCGCTTCGCGCCAGGCCTGCTCGCTCGACAAGGGGCCAGCGCTGCCGTCGGCCACGGCCACCTCCACGGCAAACGGGCCCTGGGCGTCGGCGCGCAACAGGGCGGCGTCGGCCAGCGCCAGCGCACTGGCCACGCTGTTGCCGCGCAGCGGGTCGGCCCCGCCGATCACCACTTGCGCCCGGTCGTCCACACCGGCCAGCGCGGCGCGCAAGCCCATCACCAGCGAAGAGGCGGTTTCAGCGGCCAGGCCCGGCGCGGGCAGGAACAGGCCGAAGTCGCTGCCGTTCAGGCGCCCGCACAGTGCGCCGGCGGCGCGCCGCGGATAGGCTTGCAGCACATCAGCCAGCGCGCTGAGCAGGCGGTCGGTGGTGTCGTGGCCCAGGCGTTCGTTCAGCTCGTTCAGGTTGCGCAGCCGAATGATGAGCAAGGCGCCACCGCGCGCGGGTGAGTCACGCAGCGCCGCGTCGACCTGGCTGACAAACTGGCGCCGGTGCGGCAGGCCGGTAACAGGGTCGGTGGTGGCTTGCAGGCGCAGCACCTGCACCTGTTCGGCTTGGGTTTCGAAGGCCAGTTGCAGCCGCCGCACGAGCGAATTCATGCTGCGCGCCAGGCGTTTGAGTTCGGGCACCTGAGGCTCGGGCGCTTGCACGAAACGGCCCTCTTCCAAGGCTTGCGCCTGCTCGACCGTGGCTTGCAGCGGCCGGCGCCAGCTGCGCACTGCGAGCGCGGCAACGCCCGCGGCCAGCGCGCCCAGCAAGGCCAGCAGGCCCACGGCGCGCACGCAGCCGGCCCACAGTGAATCGACCGCCCAGGCGGCCTGTGCAGCCACCTCCAGGCGGCCCACGTTGCGCCAACCGTCGCTGACCAGCGCCTGGCCGGCATCGGCCTCGATCTTGAAGGCCTGGCTGAACCAGGCCGGCGCGGCACCCGGCTGCGGCTCGGCCTCACGCTCGAACAGCGCCGCGCCACCCGGCATGAGCAGGCGGATTTGCCGATAGTGGCCGGTATCGAACTGCGCTTGGGCCACCAGGCGCATCAGTTCGGGCTCGCCGCGTTGCTGCGACAGCGCCAGGGCCAGCATGGTGGCGGCGTCGGCATTGCGCACGTGCAACTGGGTTTGCAGGGTTTCGCGGCTGGTCAACACCAGCGTGGCCAGGCTGCCGAACAAGGACAGCAACAGCACACCCAGCAGCATGAGCCAGACCTGGCGGATCAGTGACATGGTTGACTCCTGCCCAACATCAGAAAAACCCCTCGCCCTGTACCCGGGCCAATGCATCGCGCCAACGCGACAAACGTACCGTGGGGTCGCCCGCGCTGGTGCTGCCCACGCCCTGCCACAGCCCTTCGCTGTTGAAACTGAAGACCGGCGTCAGGTCCGGCCGCTGCGAAGCGGGGCGGATGTCGTTCACCAGGTTGTCCAGGATCGCCGGCTCGGCGTCTGGCGCAGCGTAATACGCCAGCACCATGTGCGCCTGCACGGCCTGCGCATCGAGCCGGGCGCGCACATACACCAGGCGCAGGCGCGCCACCGGCACGCCCATGGCGGCAAGGGTGAAGTACTTGGCGATGGCATAGTCCTCGCAGTCACCCGCACCGGCCTCCAGCAGCTGCAAGGGCGTGGCCCAGAAGTCTTCCTGGCCCCAGACCTCAAGATCGGTCTTGAAACGAATGCGGCGGTTGTAGAACTGGTTCACTTGCAGCAGGCGGGCAGCATCGTCCAGCGACTGGCCGGCCTGGATCAGCCCTTGCAGCGCCGGCACGGCCGCACTGGCGCGCGCGCCCAGGCGCTGGGCCGCCTGGGACATGCGGTCGCCGTCCCAGGCCAGCACCTGCGACAGGCACAGCATGAGCGCCGCGCCCAACGCCAGCCAACCCGGGCCGAGCAGGCTGCGCCCGGCGCTGGCGAGGCCGCGCGCCACCAGGGCGCTGATGGGCAATGTGGGGTTCAAAGTGGGCTGTGCAGGCTTGATGCGCAGCGCGCGCAACCCTGCGCGCGCGGCCCGCCGGGCTGCTGCACTGGGCTTCGTCCAAGCCGCGCCTTGACTTAAGCCCAGCCCCCCACAGCACCGTGACCGAAGGCGCCGATGCCCGTTTTGCTACGGCAAGCGCGGCGCGCAAATGCGTCGCCATGACCCGGCATATCAAACGGCTGCATAGGCGCCGCCCGGTATACTCAAATGCCGTTGCGACCACGCTTGTGCGAGGGCCCGGACCGAGGGGACAGCCCCGGTGCTGCCACCCTTTGCATGCACGCCTTCGACCATGCCAAAAACCCATCTGCCCTTGCGCCATTTGATTGCCGGTGCTGTAGCGCTGCTGTTCGCCGCCGCTGCCGCCGCGCAAGGTGCAGATTCGCAACTCAGTGCCATGATGGCTGGGCAGCGCTGGAGCGAGGCGTTGACGGTGATCGACGGGAACCTGAAAAAGAACCCCACCGATGTGCCGATGCAGATGAACCGCGGCGCGGTGCTGTCGAACATGAACCGCGTCAACGAAGCGCTGGCCGTGTTCAAAAAAGTGGCCACGGAAAACCCGGATCTGCCCGCGCCGCACAACAACATGGCGGTGCTGCTGGCGGCCAAGGGCCAATACGAGGATGCGCGCGCTGCGCTGGAGCGTGCCATCCGCACCCACCCAACCTACGCCACGGCGTATGAAAACCTGGGCGATCTGTACTCGCACATGGCGGGTGACGCCTACCGCAAGGCCTTGCAGTTCGACAAGAGCCTGAAGACGGCCAAGCCCAAGCTGGAAATGGTCAACGAATTGACCGCCCTGGCCCGCGCACCCGACACCACTCGCACCGCTGCAGCGGCGCAGCTGCCGCCCGCCAAGCCAGGCACCGCGGTGGTGGCGCAAGCCACACCGGCACCCGCACCCGCACCGGCGCCCGCACCTGCTCCTGCGCCGGCGCCAGCCCCTGCTCCTGCCCCAACAGCGGTGGCTGCGGCGAAACCCGCGCCCTCTGCGGTGTTGGTGGCAGCCAGCGCGCCCAAGCCCACGGTGGTGGCCGCCGCGCCCGTTGCTGCCCCTGCCCCTGCCCCGGTGCCAAAACCAGCGCCAGCGGTCGCACCCCCGCCGGTGGCGAAGCCGGCTTCAGCGACCACCGTGGCCGCCGCGCCGGCCGCCACGCCGACACCGGCAACTGCCACCGCCCCAGCGGCCGCCGATGCGACTGCCAAGCCTGAAATTGAAGCCGCCTTGAAAGCCTGGGCGGCGGCTTGGTCTGGGCGCGACATGGCCGCCTATGCGGCGGCTTATGGTTCCGACTTCAAGGGCAAGGCCAGCAGCCACGCCGCCTGGCTGAGTGAACGGCGCGACCGCATCGCCCCGCGCAAAAGCATCGAGGTCAAGCTCACCAACTTGCAAGTGCAGGTCAAGGGCGAGCAAGCCACCGCTCAATTCCTGCAAGACTACGTTTCCGATTCTCTGAGCACGCAGAGCAGCAAGACCCTGGCGCTGCGAAAAGTGGGTGGCAAGTGGCTCATTCAACAAGAGACATCGGGCCGGTAGACGCGCCGGCAGCGGCCTCGCCGTCGCCCGCACCCGCCGGCCGGGTGGCACTGCGGCTGCATGCCCTCATCAACGGTGGCACCGGCGCCGGTGCGGGGCGGCCGGGGCTGTCGCGCCCGGTGTGGCTGGCCTTGATGAGCGTTTGTGCGGCCGGCCTGGTCGTGGCGTTTGGGCAGTACACGCCCAGCCGCGCCGCCGCGGCTGACAGCCCGGCACCCATCGTCATGGCGCCACCTCCCCCCGACGAAGACCTGGCCAGCGCTCCCTTGTTGGTGGGCGCGGGCGATGGGCCGGAGGGGCGCTTGCTTCAGGCCTATGCGGCACTGGCCGCTGGTCACGGGCGCAAGGCCACGGCGCTGGCCGCCGCACTGGTGCAAGACCACCCCCAGTTCGGCTTGGCGCAACTGCTGCACGGCGACTTGCTGGCCACCCGCGGTGGCGTGCCGCAAGTCTTCGGCGTGGCCGCCCAGGTGACGGCCACGGCGCAAGCGGAACATGCTGATCTCGCCTTGCTGCGTGAGGAGGCACGGCGGCGCCTGAGTGCGCTGCGCGAACGCCCGCCGGCCGACCACCTGCCGCGCGAACTGGTCGACCTGCCGGCCCATGTGCGCCACGCCGTGGCGGTGGACACCGAGCGCTCGCGGCTGTACCTCTTTAGCAATGGGCCGCAGGGCCTTCAGTTGGAAAAAGACTTCTTCGTCTCACTGGGCAAGCAAGGCATCGCGAAAAGTGCCCAAGGCGATGCGCGCACGCCGCTGGGCGTGTATTGGGTGGTCAACGCGCTGCCGTCGCACATGCTGGCTGAACGTTTCGGCAGTGCGGCATTGGGCATCAATTACCCCAATGCCATCGACCGCCAGAAGGGCCGCACCGGCACCGGGTTGTTCGTGCACGGTGTGCCGCCGTCGGTGTACAGCCACGGCCTGTGGGCCACCGACGGCTGCGTGGCCCTGGCCAACGACGATGCCAACCTGCTGCTCAAGCGCCTGGCTGTGGATGAGTCGCCAGTGGTCATCGCACGCAAGCTCGAATGGGTGCCGCGCCATGCCACGCGCCAGGCAGCGGCCGAATTCCGCCCCGCCTACCAGGCCTGGGACGACGCCCGCCGCGCTGGCGATGTGCAAGACATCCAACGCTGGTACGACCCGACCCTGCCGGCGCCGCGCCACACCACGGGCGGCATGGCGCCGCGCAGCAACGTCAGCTTCCTCGCCTGGTACGGCGAAACCACGCCGATGATGGTGGTGAGCACGCGCGAAGAAGGCCGCAGCAAAGCCGAGGCGGCCACCACCTACCGCCAATACTGGGCGCAGCAAGACGGCCGTTGGCGCATCGTGTACGACGGGCCGGTGATCAACACGCTGGCGTCACGTTAGCCGGCGAGTTGACGAGACAGCGGCCAGGCCGCCGTCTGCCAGGTTATCTCTAACGTTTGGCCGGCGGCAGATCGGTGCAACTGCCGTGTGCCACTTCGGCCGCCATGCCGATGCTTTCACCCAGCGTTGGGTGCGGGTGGATGGTCTTGCCGATGTCCACCGCGTCGGCGCCCATTTCGATGGCCAGGGCCACCTCGCCGATCATGTCGCCGGCATGCGTGCCCACGATGCCGCCGCCCAGGATGCGGCCGTGGCCCCCGCCATGGCCTTGGCCATGGCTTCCAGAGGCTGCTTCGGGGGAGTCATCGAACAGCAGCTTGGTGAAGACTTCGTCGCGGCCGTTGGCGATGGCGCGGCCTGACGCCGTCCAGGGGAACAGGCCCTTCTTCACCTTGATGCCCTGTGCCTTGGCCTCGTCTTCGGTGTGCCCACCCACGCCACCTCGGGGTCGGTGTAGGCCACGCTGGGAATCACCCGCGCATCGAACATCGCCTTGCTGTCGCCGGCGGCCACTTCGGCGGCCACATGCGCTTCATGCACCGCCTTGTGCGCCAGCATCGGCTGGCCGACGATGTCGCCGATGGCGAAGATGTGCGGCACGTTGGTGCGCATCTGCGCATCCACCGGAATGAAGCCGCGCTCGTTCACCACCACGCCGGCCTTTTCAGCGCCGATCTTCTTGCCGTTCGGGCTGCGGCCGACGGCCTGCAACACCAGGTCGTACACACTCTCACTCGCCTTGCCCTCGGTGGTTTCAAACTTCACCTTTATGCCTGCGGCGGTGGCTTCGGCGCCCACGGTCTTGGTCTTGAGCAGGATGTTGTCGAAGCGCGGCGCGTTCAACTTCTGCCACACCTTCACCAGGTCGCGGTCGGCGCCCTGCATCAGGCTGTCGAGCATTTCCACCACGTCGAGCCGCGCGCCGAGGGTGGAATAAACCGTGCCCATTTCCAGGCCGATGATGCCGCCACCGATGATGAGCATGCGCTTGGGCACTTCGCGCAATTCCAGCGCACCGGTGGAATCGACGATGCGTGGGTCGTCCGGCAGGAACGGCAGGCGCACCGCCTGCGAGCCGGCGGCGATGATGCATTGCTTGAAGACGATGGTCTGGCTCTTGCCTGTCTTGGCCTGGGCCGTGCCTTCAGTCATTTCAACCGTTAGGTGGTTGGGGCCGGCGAAGCTGCCGCTGCCGCGCACCACCGCCACCTTGCGCATCTTGGCCATGGCGGCCAGGCCGCCGGTGAGCTTGCCCACGACCTTGTTCTTGTGGCCCAGCAGCTTGCCGGCATCGACCTTCGGCGCGGCGAATTCAACGCCCAGCGCGGCGAAGTGCTTCACCTCGTCCATCACCGCGGCCACGTGCAGCAGCGCCTTGCTCGGGATGCAGCCCACGTTCAGGCACACGCCGCCCAGCGTGGCGTAGCGCTCCACGAGCATCACCTTCATGCCGAGATCAGCCGCGCGGAATGCGGCCGAGTAGCCACCGGGGCCCGCTCCCAGCACGAGCAAGTCGCATTCGAGATCGACCTTGCCGCTGAAGCTGGCCGCGGCCGGCGCGGCAACGGTGGGCGCGGCCGGGGCCGGGGCCGAGACCGGCGCCGCTGCAACCGGCGGCGTGGCCGCCGCAGGCGTGGGCGCAGGCGCGGGCACAGGCGCATCAGCCGCGGCTTCCAGCATCAACACCAGCGAGCCTTGGTTGACCACGTCGCCCATCTTCAGCGACAGCGCCTTCACCACGCCGGCAGCGGGCGATGGAATTTCCATCGACGCCTTGTCGGATTCCACGGTGATGAGCGACTGCTCCTTGGCCACCGTGTCGCCGGGCTTGACCAGCAGTTCGATCACGGCCACGTCTTTGAAGTCGCCGATGTCCGGCACACGCACTTCCATCAGAGCCATTTGTCTATCCCTTCAGCTTCAGGGTATGGGCCTTCACCGGCCCGGCGGAGTTCTTGTCGAATTCATTGCCCGCGCGCACGCCAAGCTCGGCCACTTCGCGCGCGTTGCGGCCACGTTCATAGCCGGCGAACATGGCCCCCAACGCAAAGCTGCGGCCGGAGCCGATGGCCCAGAAACGGTCGAACTCGAACACCTCTCGGTACGAGTAGACGCCGAACAAACCGCTGGCGTTGGCGATGAGCACCGTGAACTGGCTGCTCTCGTACGGGTCGTCGTCGTCTTCCTTCGTGTTCAGGTAGTACTGTTCCTTCAGCTTGGGGTGCAGCTTGAGGAAGGTTTCGAACACATCTTCGCGCGTGTGCAGCTTCAGGTCTTCAGGTGCCAGCGCACCCAGCGCCTTGCGCAGCACCGCGAAGTGCGCCGTGCTGCCTGCCATGCCGACCCAGGAGTCGCCGAACAGGAACACCTTGTCGTTGGCCTCGTAGCCATGCGAAAGGCGGGTGTCGCCGAACGTGACGAGCGAGTCGGCCGCAATGGCGACCTGCGTGCCCTTGCGCACGACGCAGATGGTGGTCATGTACTAGAGCAGGATGCGGCGGAAGTCGGTCAGCAGGCCACCAAAGTAGGCGTTGAAGCGCGCCGCGGCGGCGCCGTCCACCGCGCGGTGATCCCAGCTCAGGCTCAGCGGCAGCACCAGGCGCGGCTGGAAGGCCTTGCCGTCCCAGACCGGTTCTGTGCCGCTCTTGCACACGCCCATGATCGCCACTTCTGGAGCGTTAATGATCGGCGTGAAGTAGCGCCCGCCAATGCCACCGAGGCTGCTGATGGAAAAGCAGCCGCCGTTCATGTCGGCCGGGCCGAGTTTGCCGTCGCGTGCCTTCTTGGCCAGTTCGCCCATCTCGGTGCTGATCTCGTACACGCCCTTCTTGTCAGCGTCTTTGATCACCGGCACGACCAGGCCGTTGGGCGTGTCGGCAGCGAAGCCGATGTTGAAGTAGTTCTTCAGCACCACTTCATCGCCGTCGAGCGAGGCGTTGAAGTCAGGGAACTTCTTCAACGCCGCCACCGCCGCCTTGATCATGAAGGCCAGCATGGTGACCTTGATGCCGGCCTTTTCGTTTTCCTTGTTCAGCTGGACGCGAAAGGCTTCGAGCTCAGTGATGTCGCAATCGTCATGGTTGGTGACATGCGGAATCACGACCCAGTTGCGGTGCAGGTTGGCGCCGCTGATCTTCTTGATGCGCGACAGCGGCTTGCGCTCGATGGCGCCGAATTTTGCAAAGTCAACCTGCGGCCAGGCCAGCAAGCCGGGGAAAACACCACCGCCACCCGCGGGCGCAGCGGCCGACTTGGCCTGTTGCGCACCGGTTTGCGCGGCGCCTGACATGACACCCTTGACGAAGCCCTGCACGTCAGCCGCGGTGATGCGGCCCTTGGGGCCACTGCCACGCACTTCGGCCAGCGGCACGCCCAGCTCACGCGCAAAACGGCGCACTGAAGGCGACGCATGCGGCAGCCCGGCCGTGGGGGCCGTGGGCTGGTGCGCGGGCACGGCATCAGCGGGCAGCGCAGCTACCGCAGCGGTTGCCGGGGCCGGTGACGGTGCGGGTGCAGCGGCGGGTGAAGGCGCAGTTGAAGTTGCCACCGAAGGCGCCGATGCGTCCGCCGGCGCAGGCGCTGGTGGCGCCGCCGCAGCCGGCGCAGCGGTACCCGTTTCAAGCAGCACCAACAGCGTGCCCTGGTTGATCTTGTCGCCCAGCTTGATCTTCACGTCCTTCACCGTGCCGGCGTGCGAAGACGGGATCTCCATCGACGCCTTGTCGCTCTCCACCGTGATGAGCGACTGCTCGGCCTTGATCACATCGCCGGGTTTGACCAGCAGCTCGATGACTTCAACGTCTTTGAAGTCGCCGATATCGGGAACATTCACTTCAACCATTGCCATGGTGTTTGTCTCCGTTCTTGTCTTCAGGCCAACAGCGGGTTGACGCGTTCGACGTTGATGCCGTACTTCTTGATCGCCTCGGCCACCTTGGCCGCAGGCACGGTGCCTTCATCTGCCAGCGCCTTGAGCGCGGCCACCACGATGTAGTGGCGGTTGATCTCGAAATGCTCGCGCAGCTTGTGGCGGAAGTCGCTGCGGCCAAAACCGTCGGTGCCCAGCACCTTGTAGGTGCGGCCCTTGGGCATGAAGGCGCGAATCTGCTCGGCATAGTTCTTCATGTAGTCGGTGCTGGCGACCACCGGGCCGGCATGCGGGGTGAGCTGCTGCGTCACAAACGGCACGCGCGGCGCATCAGTGGGGTGCAGCAGGTTGAAGCGTTCGCAATCCTGGCCATCGCGCGTGAGTTCGTTGAAGCTCGGGCAGCTCCACACGTTGGCCGCCACGCCCCACTCTCTTTCAAGCAGCGCTTTGGCGAACTGCGATTCGCGCAAGATCGAACCCGAACCCAGCAGGTTGACGCGCGGCGTCTTCTTCGCGCCATGATGCGGCGACGGGCCGCCCCTAGCCGCATCACCCCCTTGGGGGGCATGGGGGTCGTCACCTTCCAGCAAGTACATGCCCTTGATGATCTGCTCTTCAGTGCCCGGCTTCAGCCCCGGCATGGGGTAGTTTTCGTTGAGCAGGGTGATGTAGTAAAAAACGTTGTCCTGCTTTTCCACCATGCGCTTCAGCCCGTGGTGCAGGATGATGCCCACCTCGTGCGCGAAGCTGGGGTCGTAGCTCACGCAGTTCGGAATCGTGCTGG
>JANMYI010000217.1:0-6179 GCA_031381955.1 Burkholderiales bacterium | reverse complement strand
GAAGGCGAAGTCGGCCGCCAGCGGCAGCTCGAAGACCTGCATCCGGCCGTTCAGTTCGCGTGTTTCTTTGCCCTGGGCCAACTCGGAGCCGTAGCCGGTGGGGGTGAAGAAGCCGCCGATGCCGGCGCCTGCGGCACGTATGCGCTCGGCCAGGTTACCCTGCGGCACCAATTCAAGTTCGATGGCACCGCTGCGGTACAGCTTGTCGAAATGCCAGGAATCGGTTTGGCGCGGAAAGCTGCAAATGATCTTGCGCACGCGGCCGGTGGCCAGCAGCGCGGCCAGGCCGGTGTCGCCATTGCCGGCGTTGTTGTTGACGAGGGTCAAATCTCTGGCGCCTTGCTCAATGAGCGCACTGATTAACTCATCAGGTAAGCCGGCGGTGCCGAAGCCACCGATCATGATGGTGGCGCCATCGGGCACATCGGCCAGGGCGGCTTGCGGGGTGGCAACGAGTTTGTTGATCATGGTGTGGTCAGGCCTCGGGCGCGGCGCCGTCGAAGGCGCGTTGCAGCAAGGCCCGCAGCGCGGCGCGTTCCAGCGGGCGCGGGTTGGCATACTGGTTTTGCACAGCCAGGTCGGCGGCGCGGTCCAGCCCGCTTTCGGGCATGCCGATGGCCTTGAGCGAGGTCGGGGCCTTCGCGGCCAGAGCCAGTTCGTGCACGGCACGCGGCGCCGCCATGGGCTCCCTTCCTTTGGCCCCCAGCGCACGTGCAATGCGCCACATCGCCTGCGGCGCGGCTTGCGCGTTGTAGGCCAGGGCGTGCGGCAACACCACGGTGTGCACCTCGGCATGCGGCAAATTGAAGCTGCCGCCCAGCGTGTGGCACAGCTTGTGGTGCAAGCCCATGGCCACGCTGCCCAGCACGGTGCCGCACAGCCAGGCGCCATACAGGGCGTTGCTGCGCGCCTCCATGTCAGTTGGGTGAAGTGAAAGGTTAATGATTGCCCGTGCGCCGGCGCGAATGCCTTCTTCCGCCATCAACGCGACCACCGGGTTGCCGTCGTGCGCATACAGGCCTTCAGCGGCGTGGGCGATGGCGTTCAGCGCGCTGGTCACGGTCAGGCGCAGGGGCAGGGTCAGCGTCAATTCGGGGTCGTAGATCACGGTGCGCGGCAGCACGCGGGCGTCGCGCCCGGTTTTCTTCACGCCGCCTTCGGTGAGTCCGTAGATGGGCGTGACCTCGCTGCCGGCATAGGTGGTGGGAATGGCGATGATCGGCAGGCCACTTTCCAACGCAATCGCCTTGCCCAAGCCCGTGGTGGAACCGCCGCCGATGGCCACGGCGCAATCAGCGTTCAAGCGCCGGGCTTCTTCGCGCGCGGCGCGTGCGGTTTCGATGGGCACATGCATGGCGGCCTGCGCGAACACGCCGGCCGCACGGTCGCCCAGCAGCGCCACCACGCGTTGCGCGGCATCTTGCTGCTCGGGCGTGCACAGGATCAGCGCACGCTGCGCACCCAAACGTTCCAGTTCAGCCGGAAGCTGGCGCAAGGCGCCCACACCGAAGACGATGCGCGAGGGGTTGGCGGTGTAGGTGAAGGCTTGCATGGTCAGCGCGGGCACCCGGTCAGCCGCCCACCAGCGGGTTGCGCACCTTCAGCGCGGCAAAGCGGCCAAAGTCGCGGTCAGCGCTCCACAGCTCGCGCACGCCATGCTGCATGCACAGCGCGGCGATGCGGGCGTCATGCACCATGCCGCCTTGCACGCGCCCGGCTGTGAGCAGTGCTCTCAGTTCCGCCCAATGCGAGCCCGATTCGGCCAGCAAGGCCAACGTTGGCGAAGCCATCCACGCTTCGACCGCGCCGAATGCGACCTCCATCGTGGCCGGACCGGGTGGGATCTTGGGGTGGGTGACGATGGCCAGGAACTCGTGCACGCATGGCCACGGAACGGCCCAGGCTTGCCTGCCTTCAGCCAGGCGCTTCAGGCAAACCAGCGCCTGCGCATGAAAGGGTGACGACTCACGAAAGGCATAGACCAGGATGTTGGTGTCCACCGCGATCATGTGCCGCGCCCTTCGTAGATGACATCGCGCGTCTGTGCCCAGCTTAAGCCTGGCTCATGGCTCGGGTTGACGGGGAGCTTGTCGGTGACAGGCACGAGTTCAAAGCCGGCATCCTTCGCCTTTTCAGCAATCACCCGCCGCAGACCCAGCTCGACCAAGGCCTTGACGGTGGTGCCACTGCGCGCGGCCAAGCGCTTGGCCTGGAGCAAGACGGCGTCAGAAATATCGATGGTGGTCTTCATATGGGTGTATGGGTCACTGAAGCCATATCAGGCTACCACAAGCGCGAATCGCGAGCCCGCTTGCATGGCACGCCCTTGCGCTGGCAGCCATGAAACCCTGAGCAATTCCGCCGCCCGGCGGTGTAGAACCACAGCCATGCACCAGCCACCCACCGAAGCCCGCGCTTCGCTCTATTACAACCACCAGGTCTTCGAACCCTGGATGCCCACTGATCACCCGCCTCAGCCGCGCAAGAAAGTGGTGATCGTGGGCGCCGGCCCGGCGGGCTTGTTGACGGCACTGGAACTGGCGCGCCACGGCGTGCCCAGCGTGGTGTTGAACCAGGAAGTGCAGGTCAGCGCAGGCAGCCGCGCCATCGTCTTCACACGCCGTTCATTGGAAATCTTGCAGCAAGTGGGCGTGGCCGCGCGCATCGTTGAAAACGGCCTGCCCTGGCGCTTCGGCAACTCGTTCTACCGCGCGCAATTGGTCTATCGCATGGAAGCCCCGCATGACGAAGACGAGCGCTTCTTCCCTATGAACAACCTGCAGCAGCAGTACCTGGAAGCGTACTTGCTTGATGCCTGCGCGGCGCAGCCCTTGATCGAACTGCGTTGGGGTAACAAGTTGGTGCAGGTCACGCAGGTTGCCGACCACGCGCAGTGTTTGATCGATACGCCGGCTGGTGAATACGAGCAAAGCACTGACTGGCTCGTGGCGGCCGATGGCGGCCGCTCGGGCACTCGCACGGCGCTGGGGTTAACGCTCGAAGGCGCGTCATATGAAGGCCTGTTTGTGATCGCCGACATCCGCATTGACCTGCCCTACCCCACCGAACGCCGCGCCTATTTCGACCCCGACTGGAACCCCGGCAACACCATCCTGATGCACCGCCAGCCGCACGGCATCTGGCGCGTGGACTATCAATTGCCCGTGGGCGAAACTCCCGAAGAAGCGCTGCAACCCGAATCGATGAAACAGCGCATTGATGCCCAACTGGCCATGATCGGCCACGCCAGCACACCCTGGGAAATGGACTGGTGCTCGGTGTATTCGGCGCGTGCCCTCACCCTGCCCGACTATGTGCACGGCCGCACGCTGTTTGTGGGCGACGCGGCGCACCTGCTGCCCATCTTCGGCGTGCGGGGGGCCAACACGGCGTTTCAAGACGCGCAATCACTCGGCTGGCACCTGGCCTACGTGGTCAAAGGCCTGGCCGGTGAAAAGCTGCTGGCCAACTTCAGCGCCGAGCGTGTTGGCGCGGCGCGCGAAGTCATTGAGGAAGCCGGCAAGAGCACGCGCTTCATGGCGCCCCCCAGCCGGGGCTTCAGGTTGCTGCGCGATGCCGTGTTGTCGCTGTCGCTCACGCAAGCATTCGTGCGGCCGCTGTACCACTGGCGCACGTCAAGACCGCATGAGTACGCGGGCTCGGCTCTGAATGCGATGGACGACGACAACGCCGCGTTCAACGCCGGCCCGGGCCATGGCGCGCCGCCGGTGAACGTGCGCCTGGCCGAAGATGATTTCTTGCTCGACCACCTTGGCGGCGGGTTTGATCTGCTGTTCTTCAGCAACGGTGCCGCATTGCCGGCTGCGGTGCAGCAGGTGGTCAGCGATGCACATGCACATGGCGTGCCGGTGAAGGTAATCGCCTTGGGTTCAAGTCAGCCCGTTGCCGGCGCCGACAACACCTTGGTCGATGCTGCCGGCCAATGCCGCCTGCGATACGGTGTGCCGGCCCCAGGTGCTGCCTACCTGCTGCGGCCTGATCAACATGTTTGCGCGCGCTGGCTGGTGTTGGATGCGCCGCGCCTGCGAGCCGCCCTTCAACATGCATTGCCGCAATGAGATCTGCCATGGCTGAGTCCACATTGAGCACCCCCGCGCTGGAAGACGTCTACGACACCCTGGCCGCGGCCGTTGACACTGCCGGCCGCGACAAAGCCGAACTCTTCCTGGTGAAACTGGCCTTGTTGCAGGCCAACGCGCTGGGCGACCCAGGCCAGTTCAAGCAACTCGTCCAATCCGCCCTGGGTGATTTGTGAGAGCCACAATGTCCGCTGCAACCAAAGGTTATGCATGCTAGACCGCGGCCTGCACGAACACGCCCGCCGCATGCCGCAGCGCTGCGCCTTGCTGCACCGCGGCCGCAGCACCAGCTACGGCGAGCTGGAAGACCAGGCCAACCGGCTGGCGCAGGTGCTGCGCGAGTGCGGCCTGGCGCGTGGCGACCATGTGGCTTGCCTGTTGCCCAACGGCCCTGACATTTTCGCGTTCGCGTGGGCGGCCTACCGCTGCGGCCTGTACATCACGCCGGTGTGGGCGGCAGCGTGCCGGGCTATGCCGATGGCGATGCGCGCCAGGCGCACGCCGCGAATGCCCCGATCAGTGACGAAGCGCCGGGCGCCCTGATGCTCTACACCTCGGGCACCACGGGCGCGCCCAAGGGCGTGTGCCGGCCCTTGCTGGCGTTGCTGGCGCCGGGCTACGACGGCCTGCCGCCCTTTGCGCGCGACTTGCTTGAACTATTTGAGCTGGGCGGCGATGCGGTGCGCTACCTGCGCCAGCGCCGCTATACCACGCTGCCCCGCTGCGCACCAGCCTGGCCATCACCGCTGGCGGCGTCACCGTGCTGGTGATGGACCGCTTTGACGCCGCGCAGGCGCTCACCCACATCGAACATGACGGCATCACCCACAGCCAGTGGGTGCCCACCATGTTCCAGCGCCTGCTGGCCCTGCCCGCGGCGCAACGTGCGGCGTTTGCGGCGCCGGCGCACCGGGTGGCCTTTCATGGCGCGGCGCCGTGCTCGCTGGCCTTGAAGCGCGCCATGATCGCCTGGTGGGGGCCGATCCTGCTGGAGTACTACGCCGGCAGCGAAGGCGTGGGGGTGACCTTGATCGACTCACTTGATTGGTTAGCCCACCCTGGCTCGGTGGGCCGGGCGAGGCGCGGGGTGGTTCACATCCTGGATGACGCCGGCAACGAGTTGCCGCCCGGGCAAGCCGGCCGCATCTTCTTTGCCGGCGTGCCGGCGTTCAGCTACTTCGGTGCCGACGACAAGACCGCCACACGCACCAGCGCGCGAGGCCTTCAGACCCTGGGTGACCTGGGCTGGGCCGATGCCAACGGCTACCTTTACCTCACCGACCGCGCCGACGACATGATCATCTCCGGCGGCGTGAACATCTACCCGCAGGAGATTGAAGCCGTCTTGGCCGGTGTGGCCGGGGTGGCAGATTGCGGCGTGGTCGGCGTGGCCAATGAACGCTTCGGCGAAACGCCGGTGGCCTTCGTGGTGGCCTTCGTGGTGGCCAGCGCGGATGCGGCGCAAGACACCGCCGCCTTGCGCCAGCGCATCAGCCATGCGCTGGACGCGGCCGCCTTGATGGGCTGCAATCACGCATACTTTTTCTATTCATCATCTATTCATATTTGATCTACAAAGGGCTGTATTGCCTTTGAAGTTGAGAGTTTTTTTCTATTCAAATGGACGATCCTGATTCCGATCAAGCACGCGCCCTGTCTGTGCTGGCCTCGCGCGGGTTGAGCAAGGCTGCCCAGCTGCAGCAGGCGCTGGGCAAGAGCCAGCCCACCGTGTCGCGCCTGCTTGCCGGGCTGAGCAGCCGGGTGCTCACCGTGGGCGCCAGCCGCTCCACCCGTTATGGCGTGCCCAAGGCCATCATGGGCCACGCGGCGCAGCAGCCGTTGTGGTGGGTGAATGAAAGCGGTGTGCCCTAACCCCTGGGCCATCTTGCGTTGCTGCAAGGCGATGTGCTGCACGTGCGCGTCGACGGCTTCGAAACCATCACCCGCGGCCGGCTCTCCTGGTTTTTGGCGCCGCTGCGTGCACAGGGTTTTTTGGGGCGCCTGGCGGCACAGCGGTTGAGCGGCATCGGTCTGGCCGGCAACCCGGAGAACTGGAGCCTCACGGAAGTCTTGCTGGCC
>JANMYI010000195.1:0-2858 GCA_031381955.1 Burkholderiales bacterium | reverse complement strand
TTGCGGCTTGAACGCGGCGCCCAGGCCACTCATGCCATCGGCCGCCAGGCAGCTTGGGGCCAGGCTCGCCAGAAACGCCATGCCGCACACGCTTCTGGCGGTTGGAAGTGAAAGTGATTTCATGCGCGAGACTTTGGCGGGGGTCAATCGAAGGGCTCTCAATTGAAAGGAGTTTGGGCGCGGTTGCTCAAGGTGTACAGCGTGAGCTGCACGCTGGCCTGCGGGTAGTCGGCCACGCTGAGTTGCAGGCGGTCCCAGTGCAAGTCGCCGGGCACGCGCTGCAAGGCCTGCAAATAATTCATCAGGGCACCGAACTGGCCCTTGATCGACAACTCGGCGCGGTGGCGGTAAAGCGTTTCCCCGGCTGCGCCGGGCGCACTGGCTGCGCTCGGCGTCGCCGCAGGCGCCGCCCCACCGGGCCGCGCACCCTGAGCCGCCGGCGCGGCGCCGGCCTTAGCGATCACGGGCAACGCCACCAGTTCGGGCGGCAAGGTCTTCAGGCCGGTCAGGGTCAGGCCCGGCGTGCCCTCGACCGTGGCGCGCACCACCGTGCCCCAATCAATGCCCTGGCTCACGCTCGCGGTGAGCGCGCGCGCGGCGTCGATCTGCAACTGCATGTCGTCGCGCTGCTTTTGCAACTGGTCAAGCGCCGGCAAGGGGGCGGCTACAGGCAGCGCGGCCAGCGCAGCACTCAGGGCCTTGACTTCCGATTGCAGCAGTGCGCCTTGCTTGTGCGCCAGCTCGGCTTGCTTGCGCGCCGGGTTATAGACCAGGAACTCAGCGGCCACCACCAGCACCAGCGGCACGCCGAGCACGATCATGACCTGCTCGCGCAGCGACAAACCCTGCAGGCGGTTGAGCAACTCGATGACTTTGGCTTTCATGCTGGCTGCTGGTTCTGTTCGATCAATCAAAACAATTTGAACGACACTGCACCGACCACGGCACCCGAAGCCGCGCCGCCCGCGGCCGGCTGCATTTCCAGGCTGTCCAGACGAATGGCCAATGGCTGAAGTGATTCGTTAGCGCGACGCGCATAGCGCAACACCGCCGCGCCATTGTTCGCCTGGCCTTGCAGCTCCACGCGCTTGCCTGCCGAGCTCACGTTCAGTGAAGTGAGCCACAGGCCCGGCTCGTTCAGGCCCGTCATCGCCGCCAGCGTGCGGGCAAATTCCTCGCTGCGCCCGCCTTGCACGCCGCGCAGGGCTTCCACCAGCGCCTGTGCCGCCTGCGCCTGCGGTTGCAGCGCGTCCACTTCCTTGCGCAGCGCCTGGGCGCCGGCGCTCTTGGCTTGTTCGCCGCTTTGCACGGCCAGTTGCGCCTTGACCTGTTTCACCTGCGCCTCCGCCGCCTGCTTGCGCGCTTCAGCGTCTTGGGCCTGGGCCCGCACCTGGCCGCCGTAAAACACCATGCCCACCACGCTGAGCACCAGCGCGGCGGCCAGGGCCAGGGCCACGGTGTACACCGGCCCGGTGCGCTGCAAGAGGTTGATGTGCGCAATGGGCGCCGTCATGCCAAAGCCCTGGCGCTGCGCAGCGCCGCGCCCAACGGCACCAGGCAACGCGCCTGCAAAGCGTCTGATTGCGCCAGCGCGGGCACCTGGCTCAAATCGAACACCTGATCCAGCCGCAGTGGCTCCACCCGAAACGGCACTTGTGCGCTCAGGAATTCAAGCAAGCCAAAGCCTTGAGGCGCCGGTGCCACCACCACGCGCGTGATCGGCATGAACGGGTAGCTGCGGCCAATCACATCGATCGAGCGCAGCAGTTGCAGCGCAATGCGTTCATGCAGGCGCAGCTTGGTGGCGGCATCGGCTCCTTGCAACTCGGCCAGGGGTTGGTCAATGAAGCGGTCCAGGTACAGCGCGCCCTGGTGGGTGAAGACCATGGCCACGCCGTCGCTGTCCACGCTCACCAGGGCCACGCCCTCACCCGGCTTTTCAAGCGTGCCGGCAATGTTGCGCAGTGCGGTTTCACGAATGTCCACCACCTTGGGTTTGACGCCGACGCTGCGCCACGCGGCCAGGCGCTGCGCCAGCCAGGCGGTGGGCGTGGTCACGGCATACAACTGTTTGGGCCGGTTTGGCAAGTGCTCGTCGGTGGGAATGCGTATCCAGGCCAGGTTGAAATCTTCACCCGGGCTGTCGCTTTCAGCGCCGAGTGCCCAACGCAGGCTCGACGCCATTTCGCGCAGCGGCACGGCCGGCTCGGGCATCACGCGCAGGCGGTAACCAGGGCGTGCCAGCGTCATCAGCACCGGCAGGCTGCGATCCATTTCAGCCATCAGGCTGCGCAGGGCGGTGCCGTCGGGTGCGGCATCGGGCTGGGCATCAGCAGGGCCGGCCAATTCGGCCGCGGCCAGCACCAAGGGGCGCTGCCCGGCGCGCACGGCCGTTTTCACACTCACCGCACAGTGCGCAAAGCCACCGTTGCAGTCAATGACCGTCCACCCTTTGCTGTTGACCCCGAACTTCATGAGAGCGGCACTCTAGCGGGCTTGACGCCACGCCAGCGGCACCATAAGACCTTGATGGCCGACTATATCGAGCGCTTATTCCCCCTAACACCGCTTGACCCCCGCAATCGGGCGGTGCCGCAACTCGATACACGCCAATACTATTTGTTACCCGTTCAGCCCCCGAGCCTTCTTGGCAGCAAGCTGTTTCTAGCAGTGAGCCGGGGCAGGTCGAGCGGTTCGTGTTCCACCTGAAATGCTTTTTTCTTCCACCTCAAGGAGTGTTTGACCATGTCGACGAAGTTCCAAAAATTGGCCCAGAAGGGCTTCACGCTGATCGAACTGATCATCACCATCGTGATCATCGGTGTGCTGGCGGCGGTGGCGATTCCGAAGTTCCTGGA
>JANMYI010000168.1:0-7266 GCA_031381955.1 Burkholderiales bacterium | reverse complement strand
GAGTGAGGGCGCCCCGGGCGCCACCGGCCCGGCCGTGCCGACCATCGTCTTCCACGGCGATGCGGACACGACTGTCACGGCGGTCAACGGCGCGGCCGTCGCGGGCCAGGCGGTGGCGGCCTTCGAACGCAACGGCGCTGCTCTGCAGCGGCTGACGCGGCTCAACGTGATCGCCAACGGCAGCAACTGCACCGCCACCGAGTTCTCCGACGGCGAGGGCAACACGGTGGTCGAGGAATGGCTGGTGCACGGCGGCGCGCACGCCTGGTTCGGCGGCTCCTCCGCGGGCTCTTTCACGGCGCCAAAGGGGCCCGATGCCTCGGCGGAAATCGTGCGGTTCTTTTTGAGCCGGCGTTAGCGCAGCGACGGCTCGGCGAACCCTCTTGAAGCGCGCGGCGCCGACCCTAGATCGGGTATTGCCTGGGCGCATAGCCATCCCGGCCGCGCCCTCCCACCCAAGGAGGTCAAGACCATGTACCGCAGCTTGTTTCCCGGCGATCTGTTCGCCGAAGTCGACCGCCTGCAGCGCGAGATGCAGCAGGCCTTCGACACCGTGTCACCCAGCATCCGCGGCTTCGCTCGGGGCTATCCGGCGCTGAACGTCGGCAGCACGCCGACCTCGGTCGAGGTCTACGCGTTCGCCCCGGGCATCGACCCGGCCAAGATCGAGGTCAACCTCGAGCGCGGTGTGTTGACCATCGAAGGCGAGCGGTTGCGCGCCGAGCGCGAAGGCAACGGCCGCGCCACCGCGCACATCAACGAGCGTTTCGAGGGCCGCTTCCGCCGCGTCGTCAGCCTGCCCGACGACGTGGACCCCAGCGCCGTCAATGCCCGCTACCGCGACGGCGTGCTGCAAGTCAGCGTGCGGCGCCGTGAATCGGCGCAACCGCGGCGCATCGAAGTGCAATGAAACAAAGGAGCATCAACATGACCAAGCAAGACCTGACCACCCGCCCCGCCGATGGTGAAGCCAGCGCCGCGGCGGCGCGCGACGAGCCAGCGCTGCTGCCGCCGGTGGACGTGATCGAGGACCCGACCGGCATCACGCTCTACGCCGACCTGCCGGGTGTACCCAAGGATCGCCTGAACGTTCGCGTCGAAGGCGAGACGCTGCTGCTGGACGCCGAGCTGGTGGTGGCCGTGCCGCAGGACATGCAGGCCAGCCATGCCGAGGTGCAGCGCAAGCACTACCGCCGCGCCTTCACGCTCAGCCGCGAGCTC
Organism: Burkholderiales bacterium; assembly: GCA_031381955.1. Lineage (GTDB taxonomy): Bacteria > Pseudomonadota > Gammaproteobacteria > Burkholderiales > Burkholderiaceae_C > Rubrivivax. The sequence goes on along the minus strand of JANMYI010000168.1, from coordinate 6,045 downwards.
GACCCGAACCAGGTGAGTGCCGAGTTCAACCAGGGCGTGTTGCGCCTGCGCATCCCCAAGGCCGACCATGCGCAGCCGCGGCGCATAGCGGTGCAGGTGGCGTGAGGCCGCGGCCGCACACGGCCCGTCACACAGGAGGACTGCGATGAAACTGGACGATTTCCGCCAGGGAGTTGGGGCGCTGCGGGACGGCGCCTTCCTGCGCACCGTACCGCTGCCCACCGCGGTGAAGGGCGACAAGGCCCGCGCGCGCTACCGCGGCGGCGTGCTGTGGGTCGAGTTGCCCGAGTTGAGCCCGGGCAAGCCAAGCGTCAAGGAGGTGCGCATCAACTGAGCGGCCCAAGGCCGGCCGCAACCGGCCTGCGAGGTGCCGGCCCGGGCGGGTACGCCTCGCCCGGGTTAACGGTTTTTGGTGGCCGCGGTGATGACGACGCGGCGGGAGTGTCAGTGCCAACGTGACGGCCACACCGACGACGGTTTCGCTGGTGCTGGGCAGCGGCGGTGCGCGCGGCCTGGCGCACATCGGCGTGACGCGAGCTGCGGCGCCAGCCACAGACCCAGCACCACAAATGCGCCCACCGCGGCCGCCGCCGTGACGACCAGGTTGAGCAGCGAAACCGTGCGCAGCGCGTACACCGCCACCGCCACCACCGCCAGCATCAGCACCAGCCCAACCGCGATGGCTGCCACCCGCAGGCCGGCAGGCCACTCCAGCGATGGCGAGGTGACGATCCATTCGCTGTGCGCATGCTCGATGGCCGGGCCGATGAGGCCGATCAAAAAGGCCGCTACCGCCACCAGCGCGAGGGCGTGCACCAGCCCGCGCAGGCGCGGTGGCATCTGGTCCACGAACATCGATAGCCGCAAATGCTCGTTGCGGGGCATCGCCAACACCGCCCCCAGCATCGCCACCCAGATGAACGCGAACGACACCGCCTCGTCGATCCAGGTGATCGGCCGCCCGAACACGTAGCGGCTCACCACCCCACCGAAGAGCATCACGACGATGGCGAACATCAAGGCAAACCCCCTCGATCGGCGCCATCCAGCGTGACAGCAGCCGGTTGGCGGCGATCTGGTCCTGGTGCGGCGTGGCCTCGTTGGCTGGGGCCACCGCCACGGCGTTCAGGGAGTCGGTCATGGCGGGCACTTCGGGTTCCCAGGCGGCGGCGGCTCAGGCCAGTTTGCCGCTGTACTTTTCCAGCAGCGTCGAGGCTTCAGCGCCGAACTTCCTCTGCCATTCGCTGTAGTAGCCGGCCTTTTGCAGCACATCGCGGAAGGCTTTGCCGTCCACGCGGTTGAACTGCATGCCAAAGCCCTTGAGCTTGGCCTCCAGCGATGCATTCAGCACTTCGTGTGCGGCGCGCTGCTCGAGGGCGTGGGCGTCGAACACGCGGGTGATCGGTGATCAGGGCGCGCAGGTCGTCGGGCAGCGCGGCCCACTTGCCCTTGTTGCCCACCAGCGTGAAGCAGTCCCACATGTGCGAGGTGTAAGAGCAGAACTTCTGCACTTCATAGAGCTTGGCGGCGTCGATGGTCGGCAGCGCGTTCTCTTGCCCATCGACGACCTTGGTCTGCAAAGCGGTGTACAGCTCGCCGATCGGCACCGTGGCCGGCGAGGCGCCCAGGCCCTTGAACAGCGAGGTCGAGTTCGGGCTGGCCGGCACCCGAATCTTCATGCCTTCCATGTCCTTGGGCGAGATGATCGGTTTGCTTGCGTGTGTGATCTGCCGGAACCCGTGGTCGAACGCCTTGCCGACCAGCACCATCCCGATCTTGTCGAACTGGCTGCGGATGTGCGCGCCCAGCTCGCCGTCCATCGCTTTCCAGACGGTTGGGTAGTCGGGAAACGCGAAGGCCAGCGTGTTGATGGAAATGACCGGCACCAGGTTGCCCCAGATGGCCTTCAGTGCGGCCGTGGTGGGGTGGCTCTCCGGGATAGAGATGGCGATCTCAACGCCGAACCGTTCTCAAGCAACTTGGCGGCATGGCCGCCGCCACGCTGGCGCCCGGCATGGTGATGGCTCAGGCCGCCGCCAAGTTTTGCAACCGCGCCATCACGCTGGCCGCCGATCTTGATGGCGGGCAATGGAAACTGAAAGCGTTTGACGACCAGCACCGGCTGGCGGTGGACATGGAGGTGACCGTCTGTCAAGGGAATGTGGCTTCGCCACTTTCCTTGATCCCCGCGGGGGGCGGCCGGCTCCAGCCGGCCTTGGGGCACTCATGAGCTTCGAGCCCCTGAAGGGTATTCGCGTGCTGGACTTGACCAGCGTGGTGGTCGGCCCCGTGTGCACCTGGCGCCTGAGCCAATACGACGCTGAAGTCGTGAAGGTCGAAAGCCCCGAGGGCGACCTGATGCGCGGCCTGGGCGGCCAGTCGCCCACCGGCCAGCACTCGGGCGCCTACCTGCACTTGGCCCATGTTCGAGACCATGGCCGCCTTCGTGCTGCAAGAGCATCTGGCCCAGCACAGCTTCGACCCACCGGTGGGCCCGGCCGGCGACCAGCGCTTGCCCAGCCCGCATAACAAGCCGGTGAAAACGGCAGACGGCTGGGTTGCGTTCACCATCAACACCGACCCGCAGGTGCGGGCCTTTCTCAAAACTACCGATCGAGATGAGCTGCTGGATGACCCGCGCTTCGCCACGGTCGCCAGCCGGGCGCGCTACGTGGCCGAATGGTTCGAAATTCGCGGCGCACCGCTCACCAGCCCGCAGCCTGAGTGCACAGGCCGGGCCAGAAGATCCACGGAGACACGGATGAAAGACGACAGCAACGAAACGGCCACGGTCGCCGAGGCGGAAGGCCGCTCGTACGCGTTGCTCGCGCTGGAAAAGGGCCTGGACATCCTCGAGCTGCTGTGTACGAGTGAGCACCCCATGGCGCAGAAAGACATGGCTCAGCGCCTGGGCCGCAGCGTGGGCGAGATTTACCGCATGGTGGCTTGTCTGGTGAGTCGCAACTACGTCGCGCTGGTGGACGAAAACACTTACGGCATCACGACCAAGTTGTTCGAGCTGTCGCACATCAACCCGCCCACGCACCGGCTGCTGTTCGAGGCCACGCCGATCATGCAAAGGCTGGCCAGCGAGCTCGATCAATCCTGCCATCTCACGGTGTACGGGCAGGGCAAACAAGTGGTGCTGTGCAAAGTGGACACGCCAGCGGCATGGGCTTCGCTGTGCGTGCCGGCGCGGAGTTGGATGTCTTGATTTCCGCGTCGGGCCGCGTGCTGCTGGGCTTTCAGGATGAAGAAACCTGCAAACTGCGCATCAAGGAATCGCTGCAACGGCGGCTGGAACAGGCCGACCCGCAAATCGAACTCATCTTGGCGTCGATCCGCACTGCGGGCTTCGGGTCCATACGCAGCGTGCAGGTGCGTGGGCTGTACGGCGTGAGCTTCCCTGTCCTCGACGCCCAGGGGCGCGCCATCGCCGCGCTCACCGTGCCCTATGCCGAGCGGCTTGACCAGAAACAGCGCAAGTCGATTCCCGAGGTCACCGCAGCGCTGGGCCGATCTGCCCGCATTCTGTCGGCGCGCATCGGCGGCATGGTGTCGGCCAGCGGCATGAGCGTGACCGAACGTGAAGCGCAACAGCGAGGCGCTGGGCGGCCTGGCGCGCGCTGACCCGCTCAAGCGCGGCCATGCGCTGTGCCCCACGGTACGATGCCGCACTTCCAATCCAGCCACTTAAGACCATCCACATGCCCACCCCCGTTCGTGCCTGCGATACCCCCTTCGCCGTTGCCGTGGAGGCCGGCAAGGATTACTACTGGTGCTCTTGCGGCGAAAGCAAGAATCAGCCGTTTTGCGATGGCACGCACAAGGCCGGGGCCGAGTTCACGCCGGTGAAGTACACGGCCGCCGCCAGCACCACGGTTTACTTTTGCGGCTGCAAGGCCAGCGCCAACGCGCCGCTGTGCGACGGCACGCACAAGAAGGCGGTTTAACCCTGACTGGCTGCGCCCGTCAATTCGGGCGTGGCAACCCCCCACCATGGTGAACCATGACGATTGACGTGCAGGGCGCTTTGAGCAGCGCCACCATTGTTGACAGCGGCCACCCCGCCGTCATCGCCTTCGCGCAGCGCGTGTGCCCTGGCGCCTCGGCCGCCGCCGTGACTGATGAACACAGCGCCCGCGAACGTGCCGTGAAGCTGTACTACGCGGTGCGCGACGAAGTGCGCTACGACCCGTATCGCGTGGATTTAACGGTTAACGGCCTGAAGGCCAGCCGCGTGCTGGCTGATGGTTACGGCTGGTGCGTGAGCAAGGCGGCGTTGCTGGCCGCGGCCTGCCGCGTGGTGGGCGTGCCCGCGCGCGTGGGCTTTGCCGATGTGCGCAACCACATGAGCACCGAGCGGCTGCGTGAACACATGGGCACCGACATGTTTTATTACCACGGCTACACCGCCATCTTGTTGGGCGGCCAGTGGCTCAAGGCCACGCCGGCGTTCAACATCGAGCTGTGCACCCGCATGCGCTTGCTGCCGCTGGAATTCGAGGGCACCGCCGATTCGATCTACCACCCCTTCAGCGCCGACGGCGCGCGCCACATGGAGTACGTGGCGCTGCGCGGTGAGTTTGACGATGTGCCGCATGCCGACCTGATGCGCACCTTCGCGCAGCACTATCCGAACTGGGATGCGCTGCGCAACGCAGACTGGGACGGCGACGTGCACGCCCAACTGCGCCCAGCCTGAGGGGTCGCCGGGGCCGGGTCATCAGGCAACCGCCGTGCGGAGCACTGCGCTATTCGCCTTGGGCGCGGCCCTTCGGCTCATCAGGCAACCTCCGTGCTTCGCACTGCGGTATTCGCCTTGGGGCGGCCCGGCGGCTCATCAGGCAACCTCCGTGCTTCGCACTGCGGTATTCGCCTTGGGGCGGCCCGGCGGCTCATGCCACCGCCGCAAAATTTTCGCGGCTTGCATCCAAACACCTGGGCGCCGACTAGAGCCTGGTGCAGCGTGCGCTCTTGGCGCGCTGCAACGACCACCGTGCTGGCACGCGGCCAGCGGGTGGAGGCCTTTACCCACAACAGGATGGAAATCATGAGCAAGCAAAGCAAACGTCACCTCTTCGCCCGAGCCGGCGCGCTGGCACTGGCCGCCTGGCTGGCGCCGGCGGTGGCCGGGCACCTGAACGTCGTCTTGAAAGCCGACCTTGATGGGCGCGAACAGGTGCGCGACGGCGCCACCAGTTCCGCCATGGTCGGCTCACCCGAAGGCCGCGCCGAGGTGTATGTGTTCGGCATCGACGGCGACCCGAAGACCCTGTGCTACGCCATCGTGGGCATCAGGAAGCTGGGTGAGATTGACTTGGCACCCGGCGGTGGCCGCGCCGCGCACATTCACGAGGGCGCGCGTGGCACCAATGGCCCGGTGGTGGCCAACCTGGCCTGGCCCCAGGGTGGGCAGGCGGGAGACTGCCTGACCGAGGGTGAGGCCGGCAAGTTCCCCACCGGCGAATTCGGCATCGTGCAACGCATTCTCAGCAACCCGGCCCGGTTCTACGTCAACATTCACAACGCCGCGTTCCCCGCCGGCGCGGTGCGTGGGCAACTCAAGTACGAGACGGCCGATTGATCAACGCGGTCAAGCCTTCGCCACATGAAAGGCCGCAGCCTGTGCTGCGGCCTTTTGCCTTGGGGCAAGGGTACAGACCAGCCCCAGGCGCCGCATGCTCACAAGCGCACCGTTCGCCCAACGAACAGGATCGGGCCCGTCGGGCGGCCGATCGGCGAGCCGTTGCGCGGCTCCAGCGTGATCTCGAACAGTTGCTGCGGGCCCAAGCCCGGCAGCGCCGACACGGGCAGCACCACGGTCTGGCCGGCACGCACCAGGCCCAGCGACGTGGGCCCCGCCGCGTCTTGCGGTTTGGTCCAGAACTGCAACGCCCGGTCTTCGGCAACGGCCGGCATGCTCTGCACCGGCACCAGCCGCAGGTGGCGGCCGGACTCGATCTCCACCACCCAGCCGGTGGTTTGCAGATCCGGGCTTTGCAGCACGGCCAGGTAGCGTTCGCCGGTGGCCGCAGGCGGCAG
>JANMYI010000065.1:0-5054 GCA_031381955.1 Burkholderiales bacterium | reverse complement strand
TGGCGCAACTGGGCACGCCCGACATGCGCGGGCCAATCAGCTACGGCCTGTCGTACCCCGGTCGCTTTGAAAGCGGCGCTGGCCGGCTCGACTTCACCAGCCTGGCGGCGTTAACGTTTGAGGAAGCTGACGCGCAGCGCTTCCCCGGCCTGCACTTGTCGTGGGCGGCACTGCGCGGGCCTGAAGGCACGGCCGCGGTGCTGAATGCCGCGAACGAAGAAGCGGTGGCGGCCTTCCTGGCCGGGCGCCTGGCCTTCACCGCTATTCACCGCGTCAACCAGACCTGCTTGAGCCAAGTTGTGCCGGTGCCGGCTGATGCGGCATCGCTTGAAGATCTGTTGGCGCTGGACGAACGGGCCCGCATGCACGCCCGCCGCCTGGTGCGGGAGTTGGCGTCATGATCACCACGTTGTTGGCTTTCCTGGTTACCCTGGCCGTGCTGATCGCGGTGCACGAGTGGGGCCACTACCGCGTGGCCGTGGCGTGTGATGTGAAGGTGCTGCGCTTTTCCATCGGCTTCGGCCGCGTGGTGTGGCGCCGCAAGCGTGGGCCAGATGCCACCGAATTCGTGCTCAGCGCCTTGCCCCTGGGCGGCTATGTGCGCATGCTTGATGAGCGCGAAGGCAACGTCCCCGCGCATGAAGCCCACCGCGCCTTCAACCGCAAGCCGCTGTGGCAGCGCACGGCGGTGGTGGCGGCCGGCCCCCTGGCCAACCTGGTGCTGGCCGTGTTGCTGTTTGCCGGTGCGCACTGGATCGGCGTGAACGAACCCAAGGCCTTGCTCGGTGCCAGCACCGCGGGCAGCGTGGCCGAACGCGCCGGCTTGCGTGCCGGGGACTGGGTGCGCACGCTGCAACGCGAAGGCGCCGATGCACAAGCCATCGAGGTGGATTCACTGAACGACTTGCGCTGGCAAATCATGCAAGCCGTGTTGAGCGGGGAAGATTTACGCCTGACGGTGAGCGACCGCCAGGGCCGTGCCCCGCGCAGCCTTCAGTTGCAAACCAGCCGGCTGGCCGCCAGCGAGGTTGATGGCAGCCTGATGCGTCGTCTGGGCCTGGGCGGGCCTTTGCGCGAGCCGGTGCTGGGCGAGGTGAAGGCGGGCGGCCCGGCGGCAGTGGCCGGCCTGCGCCAAGGCGATGTGGTGCTGCGCATTGATGGCCAGGCCGTGAGCGACGCTGACAGCCTGCACGAGCGCATCCGTGCCTATGGCCGCGAAGCGCGCAGCGGCGGCATGCTGTGGCAGGTATCGCGCGCCGGGCAGGTGCTGGAACTGACCGTGAGCCCGCGCGTCATGCAGGACAACGGCAAGGCCATCGGCCGCATCGACGCTTACCTGGGCACGCCGATGGAGATGGTCACCGTGCGCAAGGGCCCCATCGACGGCCTGGTGCAAGGCGCGGTGCGCACCTGGGAGGTCAGCACGCTGACGGTGAAGATGCTGGGCCGCATGTTGATCGGCGAAGCCTCGCTGAAGAACCTCAGCGGCCCGCTGACGATTGCCGACTACGCCGGCCAGTCGGTGCAGCGTGGGTTGGCTGACTACATCGGCTTCCTGGCCCTGGTGAGCGTGAGCTTGGGCGTGTTGAACCTGCTGCCGCTGCCCATGCTCGATGGTGGGCACCTGATGTATTATCTTTTCGAGGCATTGACTGGCCGTGCGGTGTCTGAGCAATGGCTGGCCCGACTGCAACGCGGCGGTGTCGCCATCCTGCTGCTGATGATGTCGGTTGCCCTCTTCAACGACGTGGCCCGCTTGCTGGGCTCTCCCTGAACCCCATGCATCCAAGCCCTCTGTTGTGCTTTTCACGGCCCGTGGCGGCCTGCGTCGTGAGCCTGGCCGCGCTGTACAGCACGGCAGCATTGGCCGTGGCGCCATTTGTCATCAAAGACATCCGCGTTGAAGGCCTGCAACGCACCGACCCCGGCACGGTGTTTGCCGCGCTGCCGTTTCGCATCGGCGACGCCTACACCGATGAAAAGGGCGCGATCGCGCTGCGCGCGCTGTTCGTCACCGGCCTGTTCAAAGACGTTCGCGTCGAGATCGAAGGCGAGGTCGTGGTGGTGGTGGTCGATGAGCGCTCGGTGGTGGCCAACGTCACCTTCGTTGGGCTGAAAGAGTTCGACAAAGACCAGCTCATCAAGTCGTTGAAAGACTCCGGCATCGGTGAAGGCCTGCCCTTCGACAAGGCCCTGGTTGACCGCGCCGAGCAAGAAATCAAGCGCCAGTACTTGTCGCGCAGCCTGTATGGCGCCGAGGTGGTGACCACCGTCACGCCGATCGAGCGCAACCGCGTCAACGTCACGTTCACCATGACCGAAGGCGAGCCGGCGCGCATTCGCCTGATCCGCATCGCCGGCAACACAGCGTTCGATGAATCCACGTTGCTCGGGCTGTTTGACCTCACGTCGGGCGGCTGGCTGACCTGGTACACCAAGTCAGACCGCTATTCGCGCGCCAAGCTCAACGGCGACCTGGAGAACCTGCGTGCGTACTACGTGAACCGTGGCTACCTTGAATTTGCCATCGAGTCCACGCAGGTCACCATCGCGCCCGACAAGCAGGACATCTCGATCGCCATCAACATCAAGGAAGGCCAGCCCTACACGGTGACGGCGGTCAAGCTTGAAGGTGACTACCTGGGCAAAGAGGATGAGTTCAAGAGCCTGGTGCAGGTCAAGGTAGGCCAGCCTTACCGCGGCGCGGACGTCACCGACACCACCAAGCTGTTCACCGATCGTTTCGGCAATTATGGCTACGCCTTTGCGCGCGTGGAGCAGCGCCCCGAGGTCGACCGCGCCAACGGCCAGGTGGTGGTGGTGCTCACCGCCGAGCCGCAGCGTCGCGCCTATGTGCGCCGGGTCGATGTGGCCGGCAACACGCGCACCCGAGACGAAGTGGTGCGGCGGGAATTCAGGCAGCTTGAATCGTCTTGGTACGACGGCAACAAGATCAAGCTGTCGCGCGAGCGGTTGGATCGCCTGGGTTACTTCAAAGACGTGGGTGTTGAAACCAACGAGGTGCCCAATTCACCCGACCAGGTGGACCTGCTTGTCACGGTGACCGAAAAGCCCACCGGCAACCTGCTGCTCGGGGCCGGCTATTCCAGCGCCGACAAGCTCTCCATCACCGGCTCCATTCGGCAGGACAACGTCTTTGGCTCGGGCAACTACCTGGGCCTGGAAGTCAACACCAGCAAGAACAACCGCAACTTGGTGCTCAGCACGGTGGACCCGTACTTCACCATCGACGGCATCTCGCGCGCGATTGATCTGTACTACCGCACCAGCCGGCCCTTGAACAGCCTGGGCGACCAATACCAGCTCGCCACGCCAGGGGCATCGATTCGCTTCGGCGTGCCGTTCTCCGAGTACGACACCGTGTTCTTCGGCATCGGCATCGAGCGCACCGAAATCAAAGGCGCCACCTCGCTGCCCAACAGCTACTTCCTGTACCGCGAGCAGTTCGGCCCGATCAGCCATTCAGTGCCCTTGACGATCGGCTGGACGCGCGACCGGCGCGACAGCGCCATCGCGCCCACCAGCGGGCGCTACCAGCGCGCCTTGCTCGACTGGGGCATCGGCGGCGACGTGCGCTACCTGCGCACCAACCTGCAATTCCAGCAGTACATCCCGTTGCCGCTGAAGCTCACGCTGGGCACCAACGTTGAAGTCGGCTGGGGCAAGGGGCAGCAAGGCCGGCCATACCCCGTGTTCAAGAATTTCTATGCCGGCGGCCTGGGCTCCGTGCGTGGTTTCGAGCAGGGCTCGTTGGGCGTGATCGACCCCACGGGTGCGTTCATCGGCGGGGCCAAGAAGGTGAACCTGAACGCCGAGTTGTTCTTCCCGGTGCCCGGCAGCGGCAACGACAAGTCGTTGCGCATCTTCTCCTTCATCGACGCCGGCAACGTGTGGCGCGAAGGCGAAAAGGTGCGCGCGTCATCGCTGCGCTCGTCAGCCGGTTTCGGCGTCAGCTGGGTCTCGCCCATGGGCCCGTTGCGCCTGAGTTGGGCCACGCCCTTGCATGCGTTGTCGAACGATAGAATCCAACGTTTCCAGTTCCAGATCGGGAATGCGTTTTGATGATGAAGCAGATGATCAGCAGGTTGTTGTTCGCCGCCGTGCTGGCGGCCGGTGCAATGTCTCCGGCGCTGGCGCAAGAATTCAGAATCGGTTACGTCAACAGCGAACGTGTGCTGCGCGAAGCCGCACCCGCCAAGGCTGCTTTGGCCCGCATGGAGGCCGACTTCAGCCGCCGCGACAAAGACCTGAACGACCAAGGCGCCAAACTGAAGGCTGCAGCCGACAAGCTGGAAAAAGACGCGCCCACGCTGTCGGAAGCCGAACGCAACCGGCGCCAGCGCGACCTGGTCGAACAAGACCGCGACATGCAGCGCAAGCGCCGCGAGTTTCAGGAAGACCTGAACCAGCGCCGCAACGAAGAAACCGCGGGCATCGTCGAGCGCGCCAACAAGGTCATCAAGCAGATCTTCGAAGGCGAGAAGTACGACCTGATCTTGCAAGACGCTGTCTTTGCCGGCCCGCGCGTGGACATCACCGACAAGGTCATCAAGGCGCTGAACGCGCAGCCTGCGGCAAAGTAGGGCAACGGCGATGCCGTTGGTCAGTCTCGGCGAGCTGGCCAAGGTGCTGGGTGCCGAATTGCAGGGCGATGCCGCCTTGCGCATCGAAGGCATCGCGCCGCTTGATGCCGCCGGCCCGGCAGACATCACCTTCCTGGCCAACCCGCGCTATGCGGCGCAATTGGCCAGCACGCGCGCCGCTTGCGTGATCGTCGCGCCGGCGCAGCGCGAGGCCGCGGCGCAACGCGGCGCCGTGCTGGTGGCCGACGACCCCTACCTGTGCTTCGCGCGCCTGACGCAATGGTGGGCGCGCCAGCACGCGCGTGCGCCGCTGCCAGGTGTTCACGCCAGCGCGGTGATTGAAGCCGGTGCGCGGGTTGACGCCGCAGCCAGCGTGGGCGCACTGGCCTATGTGGGCGCAGGCGCACAGCTCGCTGCCGGCGTGGTGCTGGGCGCGCAGGCCCATGTGGG
>JANMYI010000043.1:0-2721 GCA_031381955.1 Burkholderiales bacterium | reverse complement strand
GTTGCCTTGCAGCATGCTGGTCAGCCACAGCAGGTAGCGTTTCCAAACAGGGTCGTCCAGCCCGAACTGCTTGCGCAGCATCTCGCGCACCTCGGCCGGCACGTTGGGGTTGGTGGCCAGTTCCTCGAACGGGTCGCCCGGCGCCAACGCCAACACGGTGAACAGTACGACGCTGATGCCCAGCAGGCTGGGCAGCGCAATCAGCAGGCGGCGGAAAAAGTAGTTGAGCAAGGGCGTTGACCCGGGTCACGCAAAGTTAGGCAAGCGGCCACGCCCGACAACCTCCTGTGCTCACGCCTCGCGATACCAGGTGTTCAGGAACGCGGTGAGGTTGTCCCAAGCCGAGATGGGGCCGACGATCTTGTTCACCGTGCCCACCGGCCGCGGCCGCGCGAACAGCGGAATGACGTGGCCACCACCCACCACCAGGTCGTTCATCTTGATGAACAGCGCGGCGCGCTTGACCGGGTCGAGTTCCACCTGCGCGGCCTTGTGCGCCTCGTCGTACTCGGGGTGGGTCCCACGTGAAAGGTTGCGGCTGGCCCACTTGTTGGCCTTCTGCGCAAGTTCCCAGGTGGTGAACTGCTCCATGAAGGTTTGCGGGTCGGGCTGCGTCATGGTGGTGGTGAACATTTCCATGTCGGCCCAGAACTTCTGGTACGTGTCGGTGTTGGCGAAGTCGCTGCCGAAGAACACCGAGGCCACGATGCTCTTGAGTTCAAGGTCGATGCCAGCCTTGGTGCAGGCATCCTTGATGATGGCCTGGCATTTCTGGCGCGGGCCGCTGACCGATGTCTGGTAGACGAACTTGAGCTTGACGTCGCCTTTGGCGCGAATGCCGTCAGCCCCTTTCTTCCAGCCCGCGGCGTCGAGAATCTGGTTGGCCTTCTCGGGGTTGAACTCAAATTTCGGGTTCGTGCTGCGAAACCGCGGCGGGTTGTTCAGGAAGTTCGCCGTGGTGATGGCGCCGCGGCCATAGATGACCTCGGCAATGCCCTTGCGATCAATCAGCAGGGTCATGGCGTCGCGCACGGCTTTGTCGGAGAACGCCGGGTGCTTGCTCTTGACGCTGGCGCGCTCGCCATCGACTTCATTCCACGGGTCAGTGGGGTTGAGGATCACGAACTCGATGTCGCTGCCCACATAGAAATTCATCTTGCCCTTGCCTGCACCTTCGAGCTGCTTGAGGATCACGTCCTCCACCGCCAGGTTCCAGCCCACGTCGTATTCGGCCGTTTGCAACACGGCGCGCGCGGCACTGGTGGCGTCGCCCCCACCCTTGATTTCAAGCGTGTCAAAGAAGGGCTGGTTGGCAACGTGATAGCTGGCGTTGGCGTCAGCTCGCAGCGTGTCGCCCGGCTTGAAGTCAACCACCTTGTACGGGCCCGTGCCCACCGGTTTGAGGTTGGCCGGGTTGTCGCGCGACTTCGCCCCCATGAAGCCCTCGAACACATGCTTGGGCAGGATCAGGCCCACGCTCCCCACCAGCGGCTCGGCCCAGAAAGGCGTGGCCTTGGCGAACTCGACGCGCACCGTGTGGGAATCGACCTTGACGATCTTGACGTCTTTGTAGACGCTGACGGTGGTCATCGCCGCGGCGGGGTCGGCAGCGTATTGCGCCGTGAACACCACGTCGTCGGCCGTGAAGTCGCGCCCGTCATGCCACTTCACTCCGCGCTTGAGCTTCCACGTCACGTTCTTGCCGTCGGCCGACAGGCCGCCGTTGGCGCGAGTGGGCGCCTCGGCCGCCAGCACCGGCACCAAGTTGCCTTCGCTGTCCCAGCTGGCCAGTGGCTCGTAGAACACGCGGCTGGCGTCTTGATCCTTGGTGCCGCCCGCGTAGTGCGGGTTCAGGTGCACCGCGGCCTGCCAGTAGATGAGCTTCAGGGCGCCGCCGCCGCCGCGCTTGGTGGGCTTGTAGACCATGGTTTGCGAATTGGCCACGCCATGGTGCATGAGCATCATGCCGGCCATCGGTGCGGTGAGACCCACGGCCACCATGCGGTCAACAAAGGCGCGGCGCGTCATGGCGCCGGACTTGACCTTGCCGATCAAGGAATGGATGTTGCGTTCGTTCATGTTTCGACCCTCCGGCCATCAACTGAGAAATGTGCGTGAGTACAACCGATGGCACCACGCGCTGCCATTCCCTTTTACCCTAGGCGCCGGCCCGCATATTTCATGCCAAGTTACTGCTTCGCGCGTGAGTCGTCGGGTCATCCCGATCGGGGCCAACGCCTTGTGGCAGCAACGGGCGTTTGCGCCGCCGGGCTGACCCGATCAATGCATCTCACCTTTCAGAAACAGCGCGGCCTGTTCCGGCAAGGTGCTGGTGAAGAACTGTTGGGTGGGCAAGTCGACCACGACGCGGCCGTTCTCAAGGTAGACCACCCGGCTGGCCAGGCGCTTGGCCTGGCCCAGGTTGTGCGTGCTCATGACCACGGTCATGCCTTCGCGGGCGAACTCGTCGATCAGCGCTTCCACCTCGCGCTTGGCCGTGGGGTCCAGGTTGGCGGTGGGCTCGTCCAGGAACAGCCATTGCGGCCGCACCGCCCAGGCCCGCGCCAGGGCCAGGCGCTGCTGCTGGCCGCCAGACAGGGTGCGTGCCGCGCGCCCTTCCAACCCGCCCAGGCCGACGCGCTGCAAGGCCTGGCTGGCGCGCGCGGCGCGCTGCGCGCGCGGCACGCCGGCCAACCACAAGGCGAGCTGCAGATTGCGCCA
>JANMYI010000041.1:0-13936 GCA_031381955.1 Burkholderiales bacterium | reverse complement strand
TGCGCCGGCAACTTGCCGCTGGCCATGGACCCGGCGCAGCCCTTGTTGTGCCTGGCGCATTGCCAGCAGGGCGCGCAGGCGGCGCAGCCCGCGCCCACGCTCGACGCACCGGCCAGCCCCGTGTTGCTGGCGGTGCTCGATTGGTCGCCGTTGGCGCTGCGGCCCGGCACGCTGCAAGCGCCGGCGCTGAACACGCCCGCATCGCGCAGTGGCGCGTCACCACCCGGCGCACCACCGCCCGGCTCGCCCCCCATCTACCTGGCCTTGCTCGTCCTGCGCAACTAGCCCGAACCGCCTGGCTGTCTGCCGCGGTGCAGACGCCCTTGCTGCGGTGACTCGATGGGTTAGCTGTGAAGGACACGACATGCCTGGTTCGCCATCTTCAACACGCGCGCGCATGGCGCTTGCAGCCCTGTGCCTGCCCGCATGGGCCAGCGCCGGCCTGAGCTTCGATGAGGCCACGCGCCTGGCGCGCGAGCAGGCACCTGCGCTGCAAGCGCAGCACAGCGCGCTGGCCGGCGCGCAGGCCGCACAGCCGGCCGCAGCCGCGTTGCCCGACCCGCGCTTGAACGTGGGCATCGAAAACTTCCCCGTCGGCGGCCCCGATCGCTACAGCCTGAAGCGCGACTTCATGACCATGCAGCGCATCGCCCTGATGCAAGAGGTGCCCAACCAGGCCAAGCGCGAGGCCCGCGCGGCTGGCGCGCAGGCCCGCATCGAGCGCGAAAAAGCGCAACTGGCCGTGGCTCAACTGGCGGTGCAGCGCGACACCGCGTTGGCCTGGCTCGCCGTGTTCTACGCCGAACGCCGCGTGGCGCAACTGGCCGAGCTGGAGCGCGAAAACCGCATCGTGCAAGACACGCTGGATGCGCGCATTGCCGCCGGCCGCGCGCTGCCGGCGGAACACACCATGGCGCGGCAGGAAGCGCTGGCGCTGGCTGACCGGCGCGACGATGCGCAGCGCGATGTGGCCAAGGCGCGCGCCGCGTTGCGCCGCTGGGTCGGCGCGCGCGCCAACGAAGCGCTGCAAGGCGAGCCGCCCGTGCCCAGCGTGCAGCCCGAAGCCGTGCGCGCCCGCCTGCACCACCACGCCGAGGTGGCGCCGTATGCCGCGATGCAGGCGCTGGCCCAGGCCGAAGTGGGCGAGGCCCGGGCCGAGCAGCGTGGCGACTGGGCTTGGGAAGTGGCCTACAGCCGGCGTGGCGCGCAGTACGGCGACATGGTGTCATTCCAGTTCAGCTTCGATCTGCCGTGGCAAAAGGGCCAGCGCCAGCAGCCGCAGATCGCAGCCCGGTTGCACGAGGTGCAACGCATCGAGGCCGAGCGCACCGAGATCATCCGCCGGCACGGCGAAGAGGTCGACAACCAACTGGCCGAACTGCACGCCTTGAACAGCCAACGCGAGCGCCTTGAACGCAGTGGCCAGCCGCTGGCGGCCGAGCGCGTGGCGCTGGCCCTGGCCAGTTACCAGGCCGGTCGCGGTGACCTGGCGGCGGTGCTGGCGGCGCGCCGCGAAGCGGTGGAAACGCGGTTGCGTTTGCTCGACCTTGACGCCCAGCGCGCCGTGCTGCGCGTGCGCCTGACCACCCTGATTGCGGAGGAATGAAATGACTGTGCAACGCATCATCTGGCCACTGGTCTTGCTGGTTGTGGGTGGGGCCTTGGGCTGGGGTGTGGCCACCTGGCGCGGCGCCGCGCCGCGCTCTGACGCCGCCACCCCGGAAGCGCAAAGCGCAGCGGGCGCGGCGTCGGCACCCGGTGAACGCAGGGTGCTGTATTGGTACGACCCGATGGTGCCGACGCAGAAGTTCAGCAAGCCCGGCAAGTCGCCTTTCATGGACATGCAACTCGTGCCCCGCTACGCCGAGGATGGCGCAGCCGAAGCCGCGGGCGGGGCGAACCTGAGCGTGTCCACACAAGCGCAGCAGGCCCTGGGCTTGCGCCTGGCCACGGTGGAAAAGCGCCGCATCGGCGCCGCACTTGAGGCCGTGGGCAGCGTGCAGTTGAACGAGCGCGATGTGAGCATCGTGCAGGCGCGCACGGCCGGCTTCGTCGAGCGCGTGTATGCGCTTGCGCCGGGCGATGTGGTGGCTGCCGGGGCGCCGCTGGTCGATGTTCTGAACCCCGAATGGCTCGGCGCGCAGCAGGAATACCTGGCCGTGAAGGCAACAGGTGAGGCGGCGCTGGCGCAGGCCGCGCGGCAACGCCTGGCCTTGTTGGGCATGCCGCCGGGTTTGATCGAGCGCATGGAGCAAAGCGGCCAGCCGGTGGCGGTGCAGACCATCACCACCCCGGGCGGCGGGGTGATCACCGAGCTGCTGGTGCGCGCCGGCATGACGGTGGCCCCGGGCATGACGCTGGCGCGCATCAACGGCCTGGGCACGGTGTGGCTGGAGGTTGCCTTACCCGAAGCGTTAGGCGCGGCCGTGCAGCCCGGGCAAGTGGTTGAAGCGCGCTTTGCCGCGCTGCCCGGTGCCCTGGTGAAGGGCCGCGTGGCCGCGGTGCTGCCCGAGGCCAACCGCGACACACGCACGCTGCGCCTGCGCATCGAGCTGCCCAACCCGGGCCAGCGCCTGAAGGCCGGCATGTTTGCGCAAGTCAGCCTGAGCGGCGCGCGCAGCGATGCCCTGGTGCTGCCGGCCGAAGCCGTCATCCGCACCGGCAAGCGCGCGCTGGTGTATGTGTCCGACGCACCCGGCCGTTATCGACCGGTGGAAGTGGAGATTGGTGAGCAGGTGGATGAGCTCATCGTCGTGCGCAGCGGCCTGAGCGCGGGCCAGCAAGTGGTGGCGTCAGCGCAATTCCTGATCGACTCCGAAGCCAGTTTGCAAGGGGTGATGGCACGCTCGCCGATGGCCTCGGCTGCATCGGCGCCCGCACCTGCCATGTCACCCGCGTCAGCGTCAACGCCGGCGCCAATGTCTTCGCCTGCGCCTGCTCCTACTCCCATCCCCGCCAGCGCGGTGGACCGCAGCGCGCACGGCGGCGCGCCTGCCGTGGCCTCCGGGGCCAAGCGATGATTGCCGGGCTGATCCGCTGGTCAGTGGCCAACCGCGTGTTGGTGCTGCTGGCCACGTTGATGCTGGGTGTGTGGGGCGGGGTCAGCCTGCGCAGCATGCCCATCGACGCGCTGCCTGATTTGTCTGACGTGCAGGTCATCATCCGCACCAGCTACCCGGGCCAGGCGCCGCAGATCGTTGAGAACCAGGTCACCTACCCGCTGGCCACGACCATGCTTTCGGTGCCCGGCGCAAAAACGGTGCGCGGCTTTTCGTTCTTCGGCGACAGTTTCGTCTACGTGCTGTTCGACGACGGCACCGACCTGTATTGGGCACGCTCGCGCGTGCTCGAATACCTGAACCAGGTGCAGGGCCGCTTGCCGGCGAGCGCCAAAACCTCGCTCGGCCCCGATGCCACCGGCGTGGGCTGGATCTTCCAGTACGCGCTGGTCGATAGAACTGGCGGCAACGACCTGTCGCAACTGCGCGCGCTGCAAGACTGGTTCTTGAAGTACGAGCTGAAGAGCCTGCCCAATGTGGCCGAGGTGGCCAGCGTGGGCGGCATGGTGCGGCAGTACCAGGTGGTGGTGGCGCCCACCAAGCTGGCGGCCTACGGCATCACGTACGCGCAAGTGCGCGAGGCGCTGCTCGCCGCCAACCAGGAAACCGGCGGCTCGGTGCTCGAACTGGCCGAGGTGGAGTACATGGTGCGCGCCAGCGGCTACCTCAAAACGCTGGCTGACTTTCGCGCCATTCCCTTGTCTGCCAAAGGCGGCATCCCGGTGCGGCTGGGTGATGTGGCCACGGTGCAGGTGGGCCCCGAAATGCGCCGCGGCATTGCCGAGCTGGACGGCGAAGGCGAGGTCGCCGGCGGCGTGGTCATCCTGCGTGCGGGCAAGGACGCGCAGGCCACCATCGCCGCGGTGAAGGTCAAGCTCGCCGAGCTGCAAGGCAGCCTGCCGCAGGGCGTGGAAGTCGTCACCACCTACGACCGCAGCGCGTTGATCGAACGCGCGATCGAGAACCTGTCATACAAGCTGATGGAGGAGTTCGCTGTCGTGGCACTCGTGTGCGCGTTGTTCCTGTGGCATGTGCGCTCGGCGCTGGTGGCCATCATGGCGCTGCCGCTGGGCGTGTTGATCGCCTTCCTGGCCATGCGCGCCCAGGGCATCAACGCCAACATCATGTCGCTGGGCGGCATTGCGATTGCGATTGGCGCGATGGTCGATGCCGCGGTGGTGATGATCGAGAACGCGCACAAGAAAGTCGAAGCCTGGCAACACGCGCATCCGAATGAAAAGCTGCAAGGCGATGCGCGTTGGCAAGTGACGACGCAAGCCGCGGTCGAGGTCGGCCCCGCGCTGTTTCTCTCGCTGCTGATCATCACCTTGTCATTCATTCCGGTGTTCACGCTCGAAGCGCAGGAAGGGCGCTTGTTCGGCCCGCTGGCCTTCACCAAAACCTACGCCATGGCGGCCGCGGCGGCGTTGTCGGTGACGCTGATTCCGGTGCTGATGGGCTATTGGATCCGTGGCCGCATTCCCGACGAGCAGCGCAACCCGCTCACGCGCGGGCTGATCGCCCTGTACCGCCCGGCGCTGAACTGGGTGTTGCGCTGGCCCAAGGCCACGTTGGGCATAGCAGTGTTACTGCTGGCCACCACGGCCTGGCCGTTGTCGCAATTGGGCGGCGAATTTTTACCTGCGCTCGATGAAGGCGACCTGCTGTACATGCCTTCGGCGCTGCCGGGCTTGTCAGCGCAAAAGGCCAGCGAGTTGCTGCAACTCACCAACCGCATGATCAAGACCGTGCCCGAAGTGGCGCGCGTGTTCGGCAAGGCCGGCCGCGCCGAAACGGCCACCGACCCGGCGCCGCTGGAGATGTTCGAAACCACCGTGCAATTGAAGCCACGCGAGCAGTGGCGCGCCGGCATGACGCCCGAGAAGCTGATTGAGGAACTCGACCGCGCGGTGAAAGTGCCGGGCCTGAGCAACCTGTGGGTGCCGCCGATCCGCAACCGCATCGACATGCTGGCCACCGGCATCAAGAGCCCCATCGGCGTGAAGGTGACGGGCGGCGAACTGGCCGCCATCGACCGCGTTGCCGCACGCATAGAGCAGTTAGCCAAGGGCGTGCCGGGCGTGACCTCGGCGCTGGCCGAGCGGCTGACCGGCGGGCGTTATGTGGATGTGCAGATTGACCGCGCCGCAGCCGGGCGCTACGGTCTGAGCATTGCCGATGTGCAAGCCTTGATTGCCGGCGCGGTGGGCGGCGAGAACATCATGGAAACCATCGAAGGCCGGGCGCGCTGTCCGGTGAACCTGCGCTACCCGCGCGAGTGGCGCGACACGCCGCAGCGCCTGGCCGCGCTGCCGATCCTCACGCCCGGCGGGCAGCAGATCACCCTGGCCAGCGTGGCCCAGGTGAGCATCAGCGACGGCCCGCCCATGCTCAAGAGCGAGAACGCGCGGCCCTCGGGCTGGGTGTATGTGGATGTGCACGGCCGCGACCTGGCCGCGGTGGTGCAAGACCTGCGCCGCGTGGTGGCGGCCGAGGTCAAGCTCGAGCCCGGCATGAGCGTGGCCTATTCGGGCCAGTTCGAATTCTTGGAACGTGCCAATGCGCGCCTGAAGCTCGTGGTGCCGGCCACCTTGTTGATCATCTTCGTGCTGCTGGTGCTCACGTTCAACCGCATTGACGAAGCGCTGCTGATCATGGCCACGCTGCCCTTCGCGCTGATCGGTGGCGTGTGGTTCTTGTACCTGTTGGGCTATCACCTCTCGGTGGCCACCGGCGTGGGCTTCATCGCGCTGGCGGGCGTGGCGGCCGAGTTTGGCGTGGTGATGCTGCTGTACCTGAAGCAGGCCTTGCAAGCCCGAGTGGCGGCGGGCGAGGCGGCCACGCGCGGGGTGGTTGAGGACACGCCGCTTGCGCGCGACGTGGTGGACGATGCCATTCGTGAAGGTGCAGTCTTGCGCGTGCGCCCCAAGGCCATGACCGTGGCCGTGATCCTGGCCGGCCTGGTGCCCATCGTCTGGGGCAGCGGAACGGGCTCGGAGCTGATGAGCCGCATCGCCGCGCCGATGCTCGGCGGCATGATCACCGCGCCGCTGCTGTCGCTGTTCATTGTGCCGGCGGTGTATGCGTTGATGCGGCGGGGGCGGTGAGGGGTGGGTGGGAGCGGCGGCGCGGCGTGTGGGAGCGGTGTGGCTGCGCGCGCACCATGGGCGCGATCGCGGTCATGCGGTCACAACGTGTCGCCTGGGTGTCTTGGTGGATGACTGCTTCCGACCCCTATGCACATACCCCGACTATGCACAGGTGACTCGGCGCTGATGGCGCGAAGGCAGCATCGGCGCGGCACTGCGCGATGAACGTCAGCCGTGCTGGCTCAAGTGCCCAGCGTTTGCGCATGCATCCGCGCCGGGTCGTGCGCCAGGTGGTGCACGCGCACGCCACCTTCTTCCAGGATCGAGCGCGAGAAGTGAAAGCTCGGGCCCCATACCGGGTCGGCAAACTCGGGCGGCATGGTGTGCACGGTGCTGATGCCGGCCTGGACGATGGCCCGTGCGCATTCTGCGCAGGGGTGGAACGTGGCGATCAGCGTGGCGCCGGCCGTGCCCAGGCCAGCGCGCGCCGCGGCATAGATGACGTTGCGCTCGGCATGCTCGATCCAGAGCAACCGCTCCGGGCTGGCGTGGCGCGCTTCCGTGTCGCGCACGCCGCTGGGGAAGTCGTTGCATGCGGCCAGCGTGGTCTGGCCGTCGGCCAGCACCAACACCGCGCCCACCTTGCGCGGCCGGCTCGGGCTGCGGCGTGCCGTGGTGATGGCCAGTTCCACCCATTGCTCGATGCTCATCGTCAACTCCTGCAACACCAAGCCTGCTTACTTGGTGCCAAACAAGCGGTCGCCCGCATCGCCCAGCCCGGGCAGGATGTAGCCATGCTCGTTCAGGCCGCGGTCGACGGCCGCGGTATACACCGGCACGTCGGGGTGTTGGGCATGGAACGTGGCCAGGCCCTCGGGGGCGGCCAGCAACGCCACGAACCGAATCGAGCGCGGCTGCGTCTGCTTCAAGCGGCTCACCGCCGCCACCGCCGAATTGCCGGTGGCCAGCATGGGGTCGAGCTCGATGGCGTCGCGCTCGTGCATGCCTTGCGGCATCTTGAAGTAGTACTCCACCGCGGCCAGGGTTTTGGGGTCGCGGTAGACGCCGATGTGGCCCACGCGCGCACCGGGCACCACTTCAAGCATGCCGTCGAGCAACCCGTTGCCGGCACGCATGACGACGACGAAGACGGTCTTCTTGCCGTCGATCACCGGTGAACGCATGGCTTCCAGCGGCGTGTCGATGTCGATCAACTGCATGGGCATGTCGCGCGTGATCTCATAGGCCATCAGCATCGCCACCTCATGCAGCAGGCGGCGAAAGCTGCTGGTGCTGCGGCCTCTTTGGCGCAGCAAGGTGAGCTTGTGTTGCACCAGCGGGTGGCCGATGAGGTGAACCGGTGGTGGCGTGGTCACGTTCTGATCAAGGCAGGGTGCGGGGCAGGTCAGCATACGCCGCGGCGGTCTTGTCGGGCCAGCTCATCGCACTGCAACGCACGATTTACGATCCGATCACAGCGTCGTGCTCGCTTCATGATCGTCAACGTGGCAGGTGCTGCGCTTCATGGCATCGCGCAGCCCCCACAGGTCTTTGATGGCGCCGCTGCGTTCGTCGAACTGCGCCAGCATCAAGTCGAGCGCACCGCGGCGCTCGTGCTCCTCAACAGGCAGCCACGGTGCGCCCAGTGCGGCCCAATGCGCGTCGTTGAGCAGCAACTCGCCGGTGAGGAAGATTTGATGGCGCTGGCTGCCGGCCTCGAAAGACGCTGCCACGGCCTGCCCGTGGTCAGCCGGCCGACACAGCCCGTGCGCCATGGTCTGGTCGAAAACGACCAGATCGCCGGGTGACAGCGCGAGCCGCACGCCGGCATGCGGCAGCACAAATTCCACATCGGCCAGGTCGAGCGCAAGAAGCCAGAACAGACAGCGTGACCAGTGGCGGCTGACGTCGTTGTGAAAGCCCGCGCCGCATGACGCGAGGTAGTCGATGCGGGCTTCCACGCTGCTGCGGTATGCGGCAAGGTCGTCGCCCAGCACGCGCGTGAGCTGCAAGGCGCAGGCAATCTGGCCGGCCAAGTCGGCCACGCTGGGTGCGGCCGCAGCCAGTTCCTGAAGCGTCGTGGTTGCATAGTCGATATCTGAAAACGCCTTGATATTCACTCGCGCGTAGCCGTCGGCCGCCAGGCGCGCAAGCGCGCCGACATCCAGAAACGCAGTGCGCACGATGTGCACAGCGCCATAGGGCGCGCGCGCGTCAAAGGCATGCTGCGGCTCGTCGCTGCGCACCGCGAAGGCACGGAAGGGCTTGGGCACGTGCTGAACCTTGGCGGCGAAGATGCGGTGGGCGGAGTTCGCGGGCATCTCGGGCATCTCAGGCAGCGCGGGCATCACTCGCATCACGGCATTTTCACCACGCCCACGGCGCGGCCACCCGCACCGCTAACTAACGCCCTTGCCACACCGGCTTGCGTTTCTCTTGAAACGCGCGCACGCCTTCACCAGCATCTTCGCTTTGCAGCGCCGCCATCAACGCCGGCAGGCGCAGCGCCTGCGCCTGGGCCGGTGGCAGCGAGCCGGTGAGCCGCACCATCTGCTTGATGCCTTGCAGCGCGAGCGGCGCGCAGGCCAGCACCTGCGCCACCCAGCGCGCCACGGCGGCATCGAGCTCAGTGCGCGGCACCACCTCGTTGACCAGGCCGATTTCGAGCGCCCGCCGCGCCGTGATGCGCGCGCCGGTGAGCAGCATGGCCATGGCTTGACGGTAGGGAATCTGCCGCTGCAACAGCGCCATGCCGCCATCCAGCGGCATGCGGCCCACCAGCGGCTCGGGCAGACCGAAGCTGGCCTCTTCGCAGGCCACCACCAGGTCACAACCCAACACCATTTCGAAGCCACCGCCCAGCGCATAGCCGTTCACGCGCGCGATGACCGGGATGTTGAGCGTCTCGCGCAGCGCAATGCCGCCGAAGCCGCCGGGGCGCGCCGCGGCCCAGTAGTCCACGCCCTTCAGCGGCGGCGCCCTGGAAGGGGTTTTCATGTCGGCGCCGGCGCAGAAGGCGCGCTCGCCCTGGCCGGTGAGCACCACCACGCGCACATCGCGGCGCTGCTCCAGTTCGGCCCAGATGCGCTGCAACTCGCCCTCGGTGACCAGGTCGATGGCGTTCATCAACTCGGGCCGATTGAGCGTGACCGTGGCCACATGGTCGGCCACTTGGAAGTTAACGTTGGACATGAGAGCCCCTAGGCCGGCCGAGGCCGGCCGCCCCCCGCGGGGGTCAAAGAAAGTGGCAAAGCCACATTTCCTTGAGAGCCGGCCTTCTTGGCGTCGTTCACTTCGCCCAGCACTTCGTCGGTGTGCTCACCCAGGCGCGGCGGCGCGCGGCGCAGGCCGATGGGCGCGGCAGACATCGCAATCGGGCTGGCGATGAAGCGATACGCCGCGTGCTCGGGAGCCGTGCCCTCCAGGATCATTTGGTTGTGCAGCGTTTGCGGGTCCACCAGCACTTCGCGCATGTCGCGCACCGGCGCGCACAGCAGGTCTTGCGCTTCCAGGCGCTGCAACCAATGCTCGCGGCCTTGCGTCTTGAAGCGCGCGCGGAACTGGCCTTGCAGCTCGGCTTTGTTTGCGAACTGCGCTTCAAGATTGGCAAAGCGCGGGTCCAGCGACAGATCAGGCAACTCAAGCGCGGCGCAGATGTCGCGCAGCGGGTTGGCCTTGAACGCACCCACCAGCACCAGCGGCTGGTCGGCGGTTTCGTACACGCCTGAAAGCGGCATGGCGGCCCAGTTCACCTCGGTGTCGCGCATCAGGATCATGGCCGCCTCCTGCATCTGCATGGCGAGCATGGAGTTGTAGAGCGAGACACTGATCTTCTGGCCCACGCCCGTGCGCGCGCGGTGCAGCAGCGCCAGCAAGATGCCCTGCACCATGTGCATGCCCGCGGCATAGTCGGCCAGCGCCGTGGGGTAGGTGGCCAGCGGGTGCGAGGGGTCGGCCTTGCGCGCCATGGCGCCGCTCATGGCCTGGGCCAGCACGTCTTGCCCGCCCTTGTAGGCATAGGGGCCGGTCTCGCCGAAGCCGGTGCCCACGGCGTAGATGATGCGCGGGTTGAGTTGGCGGCAATGCTCGTAGCCCAGGCCCATGCGGTCCATCACGCCGGCGCGGAAGTTGTTCACCAACACGTCGGCATCAGTGATGAGCGCCTTCACGGCGGCCATTTGCGCGGCGTCGCGCAAATCCAGCGCCATGCTACGTTTGTTGCGGTTCAGGCTGCAAAACACGGGGTTGTCGATGCCGTCTTGCGGGGGAAAGGTCGAGCGGCTCAAGTCACCGGCCCCGGCGCGTTCGATCTTGATCACGTCAGCGCCATAGTCGCCGAGCATTTGCGTGCACACCGGGCCCATCATCACCTGGGTGAAGTCGATGACGCGGATGCCGGCCAACGGTAAGGTGATGGGCAAAGTGATGTCTTCGGTTAGTTCTGTAATCATGCGGCCTCACTTGGGTTGATTTTTTTCGCCGCCGCCACAGCGATCGCCGGCACATCGGCATTCGGCCCGCTCTGGTCACCCGGGTCGGCGCCCTGCGCGCGCAGGGTGTCTTGCAGCCGGCGCACGTCAACGTTGCGCACGGTCACGTTGCCGTGCAGCGCCAGCGCCGCCGCCACGCCCGCAGCTTCGCCCATGGCCATGCAAGGCGGAATTTCGCGCGACATTTTTTGCGCTGTTGAAGTGGCGGAATAGTGCCGGCCGGCCACCAGCAGGTTCTCCACCTGCCTGGGCAGCAGCGCGCGGTAGGGCGTGGTGTAGTCGCGCCCGCGCGCCACGGCATCGTCAAAGCGGCGGCGTTGCAGCAGGTCTTCCTTGGTGATGATGACCTCGCCTTCGAGCATGCGCGTCTGGCGCACGCCGGTTTGCGGCGCCACGTCAATCACCACGGCGCGCTCGAAGCCCGGCATGTGTTGGCGTGCGTAAGCCACGGCCTGGTGGATGTGCGCGCGGCCCTGCACTTCGGCGCGCGTGAGGTCTTCCACTTTGAGGCCGTCGAGCCCCGTCATGTGCGGGCAGTTGCACCACACCACGCCGGGCAGCGGGGTCTTCAACCACCAATGGGCCCAACTGCCGCCGATGAGCTGCTTCACTTCTTTGTCGATGCGCGCGAAGGCTTCGGGCTCTTCGTGTTCGAAGCGCTCGGCCGCGTCGGTGTCGACATTGCCCAGGCGAAACACGGTGGTCAGCATGTAGGCGCCGCCGATGTGCGGCGCGCCGGCCGATGCGGCCACGTCGAGGTCGCCGGTGGCGTCGATGACCACTTGCCCGAGGATGGCCTGGCGCCCGCTCTTGGTGTCGCACACCACGCCGCGCATGCGGCTGCCATTCGGGCCATCTTCCACCAGCGCATGCGAGAACCACGAATGCAGACGCAACTGCACCTTGTGTTCGGCCACCATCTCCAGCGCGGCGCGCTTCCAGCCGTCGGGGTCGAAGGCGGCGGCGAAGACGATGGGGTGCGGCTTGTGCTGGGTGTGGAAATCGAACGCGCCCCAGCGTGTCCAGCGGCGGATGGCCGCGGGATCCGTGCCCCATTCATGCTGGCGCGGGAACTGCGCCAGGCCGCGCGCAGCCAGGCGTTCGATCAAATCCAGGCACACACCGCGCACCGAGATCTCGTTCAACTGCGCGTCCCACATGTCGTCCAGCACCAGCACCATGCCACCGCTGGCCAGCCCACCCAGGTGGTTGTAGCGCTCTAACAAAACGGTGCGTGCGCCGTTGCGCGCCGCCGCAATGGCCGCGCTCATCCCCGCCGGCCCGCCGCCCACCACCACCACATCGGCCTGCGCCACCACGGGCACGTCGCGCGCCGGTTCTTGTATTGAAGCAGGGTGCTGGGTCATGACGATTCCTGGCTCGGAATGATGGGCCGTCAGGCGTGGCCCGGCTGCCAGCGGATGATGAAACGCTCAAGCGTCACGACCGCCAGGAAGAAGCTGCCCGACAAGCATGCGCTCATCACGATCGCCGCATACAGCAGCGGCGAGTCGAAGTTGTAGGTGGCCTGGATGATCATGGCGCCGATGCCCTGCGTGGCACCGATCCATTCGCCCACCACGGCACCGATGACCGACATCGAGGCCGCGATGCGCAGCGCCGAAAACAGGTAGGGCAGGGCGCTGTACACGCGCAGCTTGAAGAAGATTTCGCTGCGGCTGGCCGAGAGCACGCGCATCAGCTCCATGGCCTGCGGGTTCACCGCTTCCAGGCCGCGCACGCTGTTCACCAGCGTGGGGAAGAAGCACACCAGCGCGGCGATGGCAATCTTGGGCTCGACGCCATTGCCCATCAGCAGCACCAGGATCGGCGCCTTGGCCACGACCGGGATGGAGTTGAACATCACCACCACCGGGAAGAAGATTTCCTGCATGCGCCGGTGATGCACAAAGAGCGTGGCCACCGCGATGGCCACCAGGTTGCCCAGCAGAAAGCCGCCCAGCGCCTCCAGCGCCGTGGGCACGAGGTTGGCCAAGAGCACCGCGCGCTTGATGTACAGCGTTTGCAGCACCGCCCAGGGCGAAGGCGCGATGAAGGGCTTGACTTCGAACACCACCACCAGCCCCCACCACAGTGCCAGCAGGGCGGCGATGCCCAGTACCGGCATCAGCCGGCGGCGCCGGCGTTCGCGCCGCTGCGCTTGGTGATAGCGCGCTTCTTCTTCGTCCAGCGCAGCGTCGGGCGTGGCGATGGCTGTGGTGGCCGTGGTTGAGCTAGCCAGCGGTGTGTTCACGAGCCGGCCTGCATCAACATGTTTCCAACAAGCGGCGCAGCTCACCCGTGAGGGCCACGAACGGCGCGCTCTCGCGCGTGGCCAGCGTGCGCTCGGCCGGCAAGGGCACGTTCACGATGGCGCGCACCCGCCCCGGGCTGGCCGCCAGCATCAACACGCGCTGGCCCAGGTAAGCGGCCTCGTGGATGCTGTGCGTGACGAACAGCACCGTGATGCCGAGTTCCCGCCACACGCGGCGCAGCTCTTCATTCAGGCGGTCGCGCGTGATCTCGTCGAGCGCGCCGAAGGGCTCATCCATCAGCAAAATTTTGGGGTCGCTGGCCAACGCACGCGCAATCGACACACGCTGGCGCATGCCGCCAGAAAGTTCATGCGGGTAGGCCTGCTCGCTGCCACTCAAGCCCACCAGTTGCAGCAGCTCGCGAGGCGTGGCCTTTGCGCGGCGTGCGCGACTAACCGCCACCTGCAGCGGCAGCTCCACGTTCTGCAACGCGTTGCGCCAGGGCAGCAGCGCGGGGTCTTGAAACACGAAGCCGATGTCGCGGCGCAGGCGGGCTGCTTCAGGCCTCTGGCCGAACACCAGCACCTCGCCGGCGTTGGGCGTGATGAGGTCGGCCACCACGCGCAGCAAGGTGCTCTTGCCGCAGCCCGAAGGGCCCAGCAGCGTGAGGAACTCGCCCACCGCCACATCGAGGTTCAAGCCCTGCAAGGCGGTGACGGCGCGCCGCTCGGTGAAGAAGCGCACGTGCAGGTTGCGGCAGCTCACGGCCGGCTGCATTCAGGGCTAACTCGGTAACTGAATTGCTTCGCCAATCGGACGCCGTGGATCCGGCTTTGCCGGGCCACTGGCGGCGCCCCCTGGGGGCATAAGCGCTAACGTAAAATGACTCATGCTGTTATGCTGCCAGAAAGAAGGGGCGCAGCGTTCAGCCTCAGACCCTGGAGGCGGCCGGCTACGTCATCGTGGTGACCACCCTTGCCGAACCCGCTGCCACGACGATCATGGAGTTCTACCGCCGACGATGGCAGATCGAGTTGGCCTTC
>JANMYI010000016.1:0-2100 GCA_031381955.1 Burkholderiales bacterium | reverse complement strand
GCCCCGCCGGCGCCAGCGACGTCCGCTTCCTTCATGCTGCCCTACCGCATCGCCACCCAGGTGGTGCCCTCGCGCCTGCCGCACATCGCCGTCGATGCCGCCGGCGGCGTGCATGCCGTGTATGCCGCCAACGCGGCCGATGAGCAGGGCCGGCGCCCGGCGTACTACGCTTACTGCGCGTCGGACTGCAGCAGCACGGGCCGCTTCACCGCCGTCGCGCTCGGCGACGGTCTGGGCGACGCCCAGATCCAGCTCACCGCCGCGGGCAAGCCGCGCCTGCTGCTGGCCACGCAACCGGTGTCGACCAGCTTGATCCAGCATGAGTACTGGTCCTGCGACAACAACTGCCTGCAAAGCGGCGGCTGGACCAAGACAGTCGTGGTCGAAGCCGGCACGCCGTTCTTCCCATCGAACTCGGAGAACACGCAGTCGTTTGCGCTCGACGCACAAGGCCGTCCGCACTTCGTCTTCCCATCCAACCCGATCGGGTCGGGCAGCCCGCTGGGCGGCACCTACCTGGCCTCGTGTGACACGGCTTGCACCAGCGCTGCGCAATGGCGCCTGGCCCAGCTCGACGAGGACGAGTGGAAGAACGCGGCGCTCGCGATCAATGCGCAGGGCCTGCCGCGCATCGCCTACTCGAAGATCGAACTGGTCGAGCCCTACCTGCCGGTGTTCAGCTATCTCGAGTGCGCCACGCGTGACTGTTCGTCCGGTGTGAGCCGCATGGCGTTGGCCGTCACCACCACCGCCGGCACGATGAGCACCAGCACCTTCTCGATGCGCCTGACGACGAGCGGCGCACCGCGCATCGCGCTGTACACCGGCACCGGCGACGGCGGCAACCTCGGCCCCAACCAGCTCTTCTACGTGACCTGCGATGCCTCGTGCGGCACGCAGATCGGCCAGTGGCGCGCACTGAACCTGGGCCTGCCGGCCGCCTATGGCGAAGAAGGGGTGGACCTGGCCCTGGACAGCCAGAACCGGCCGCGCATCGCCCTGCATGTGCCGGTGCCGGTGGACGAACTGGCCTTTGCCTGGTGCGACACGCAGTGCGAGGGCAACGCGCAGGGCTGGCAGAGCAAGCTGCTGCCGTCGGCCAAGGCCGCGGAAGCCGAGATGGGCTTGCCGGCGCGCATGGGCTGCCCCGAGTGCATCCCGCCGATTCCGCCCTGCCCGAATGCGTACTGGCTGGGCGGCCTGTGGCCCGCGATGACGCTCGACCGCAACGGCAACCCGGTCATCGCCTACGAGATGCAACTGCAGGCCGGCGGCGGCGCCTGCTCGGTCGGCGTGATGGCGCGGGTGCCGCGGCTGATGACGTTCGCACAACCGCATTGAACCGACGCGACACCACTGAATCATCCAAGGAGATTCCCATGTTCAAGCCAATCCCCACCTCTCACATCGCCGCAGCCTTCATCGTCGGCACCGACGCGCTCGCCATCGGCCATCGGCGACGTGCCCAGGCGACCCTGCGTGCGCGGCCCGCCGAGTGCGATGTCGGCGTCTCGCAGCCAATCGCGGCCAGCATCCGTGTCACAGCGCATCACGCTCGCGTCCGCACGTCCAGGCCGGGACGATTCGCGATGAAGCGCTGGCTGGCGATTCCGGCACTGGCCCTGGTCGCCGTGGTGTTGGGAATGGCGACCCAGGCCCGCGCCGATTGCCCGGTCGCCATGCGCACCCTGAGCGAACGCGAACAGCAGGGCATCGTCTCGATGTCGGAAGCGATCCGAAACGCGCTGCCTGCGACGCCGGCGGGCTGGTCACTCAAGGAGCAGGGCGCCTTGTCCAAGAGCGCGGCGGCCAAGGCCGCCACGCCGACTCCCGCATGGACGGCATGTGGGAGTACCGATGTGCC
Source organism: Burkholderiales bacterium (assembly GCA_031381955.1). Lineage (GTDB taxonomy): Bacteria > Pseudomonadota > Gammaproteobacteria > Burkholderiales > Burkholderiaceae_C > Rubrivivax. The sequence continues at coordinate 236 of JANMYI010000016.1, read as the reverse complement.
GCCCAGTTGGGGCGGCACATACACCTGGGATGAACTGGCTCAACGCAACCAAAAAAGGCAAGCCGAGCACGACGCCAAGATGAAGGCAGCTTCCGCGTTCACGCGCGAGGAGCAGGAGGAGCTGGGCGAGTTGGGCCGCCAGGCCCGTGACCTCGAACGCAAGGCGATCGCGTTGATGCGCACCGACCCCACGGAATCGGCGCGTCTGCGAGCCCAGATGAAGCCCTTCACCGACA
>JANMYI010000015.1:0-1797 GCA_031381955.1 Burkholderiales bacterium | reverse complement strand
AGCTGGATGCGCGCAATCGACTCGATATTTTTCGCATCCAGCGCGTGGAACACCACTGTCTCATCAATGCGGTTCAGGAACTCGGGGCGGAAATAGTTTTTCAACTCGTCCGTCACCGCCTCCTTGATCTCCTTGCCGGGCCGCCCCACCATCGCCTGGATGATCGGCGATCCGATGTTGCTGGTCATCACGATCACCGTGTTCTTGAAGTCCACCGTGCGGCCCTGGCCGTCGGTCAAACGGCCATCGTCAAGCACTTGCAACAGCACGTTGAAGACATCGGGGTGGGCCTTTTCCACTTCGTCCAGCAAGATCACGGCGTAGGGCTTGCGCCGCACGGCTTCGGTGAGCGCGCCGCCTTCGTCATAGCCCACATAACCGGGCGGTGCACCGATCATCCGGCTGACCGAGTGCTTTTCCATGAACTCGCTCATGTCGATGCGAATCATGTGGTCTTCGCTGTCAAACAAGAAGCCGGCCAGGGCCTTGCACAGCTCGGTCTTGCCCACGCCGGTGGGGCCGAGAAAGAGGAACGAGCCATACGGCCGGTTCGGGTCTGACAGCCCCGCGCGCGAGCGGCGAATGGCGTCGCTCACCGCGGTGATGGCTTCGTCTTGCCCCACCACGCGGTCGTGCAGCTTGGCTTCCATCTGCAGCAGCTTGTCGCGCTCGCCCTGCATCAGCTTGGACACCGGAATGCCCGTGGCGCGCGCCACCACCTCGGCAATTTCTTCGGCGCCCACCATGGTGCGCAGCAGTTGCGGCACACCGCTGGCCTTGCCCGCCTTGGCCTTGCCGGTCTCCTTGGCCTGCGCTTCCTTCAAGTGCTTTTCAAGCTCGGGCAAGCGGCCGTATTGCAGCTCGGCCACTTTGTTGAAATCACCCTTGCGCTTGAGTTCTTCGATCTGGTGGCGAATGCGGTCGATCTCTTCCTTCACATGCGCTGAGCCCTGCGCCGCAGCCTTTTCGGCCTTCCAGATGTCTTCCAGGTCGGCCGCTTCGCGCTCCAGCTTGGCGATTTCGACTTCGATCAAGTCGAAACGCTTCTTCGACGCCTCATCTTTTTCACGCCGCACGGCTTCACGCTCGATCTTCAGTTGAATCAAACGCCGGTCGAGCTTGTCCATCGCCTCGGGCTTGGAGTCGATCTCAATCTTCACCTTGGCCGCGGCTTCGTCGATCAGGTCGATCGCCTTGTCGGGCAAGAAGCGGTCGGTGATGTAGCGGTGGCTCAGCTCGGCCGCGGCCACGATGGCCGGGTCGGTGATCTCCACACCGTGATGCACCTCGTAGCGCTCTTGCAAGCCGCGCAGGATGGCGATGGTGGCTTCCACCGTGGGTTCACCCACCAGCACCTTTTGAAAACGGCGCTCCAGCGCAGCGTCTTTCTCAACGTACTTGCGGTATTCGTTGAGCGTGGTGGCACCGATGCAATGCAGCTCGCCGCGCGCCAGGGCCGGCTTGAGCATGTTGCCGGCGTCGATGGCACCTTCGGCCTTGCCGGCCCCGACCATGGTGTGCAGCTCGTCGATGAACAAGATGATTCGGCCTTCATCGGCCGCCACTTCCTTCAGCACAGCTTTCAGCCGCTCTTCGAATTCACCGCGGAATTTCGCGCCGGCCAGCAGCCCGGCCATGTCGAGCACCAGCACGCGTTTGTCTTTCAGCGTGTCGGGCACCTCACCATTAACGATACGTTGAGCCAGGCCTTCGACGATGGCTGTCTTGCCCACGCCGGGCTCGCCGATCAACACCGGGTTGTTCTTGGTGCGCCGCTGCAACACCTGAATGGCGCGG
>JANMYI010000007.1:0-3032 GCA_031381955.1 Burkholderiales bacterium | reverse complement strand
GCGGAAGACCTCCGTGCGGCCGGTCGGCGCCCGTTCGTCATCGAGGTCGGGGGCTCCGGTCTGACCGGCGTCATCGGGCAGGTCATGGCCGGCTTCGAACTCGCTGATGACACGCGTGCGAATGGGTTGGTGCCGGACACGGTGATCGTAACGAGCTGGGATACGCTGCCCGAGTGGCCGTCATTGATGGTGACGGTGAACGACTCGGTGGCGGTCTGGCCGGCGGCCAGGTACTGCACCACGCTGTTGGCCACGTTGTAGGTCCAACCCACGGTGCCAGTGTCGGTCACAGCACTTTCGCTTACCGCGCCCATCGTCAGCGTGCCGCCCAGGGTGCCACTGGACTTGACCACGCTGGTGCTGTGCACGTCGATCAAGTCGACATCGATGAAATTGATCGTGCCTGTGTCGCTCAGCGTCGCGGGGGCGGCGTCTTCGGTGACCGCGCCGAGCACATCGGTGCTGGCGAGCACGGTGATGGTTGGTGCGTCGTTGGTGCCCGTCAGGCTCACCGTCACGGTCTGCACCGCTGTGCCGCCGGCGCCGTCGCTGATCGTCACGTCATACTTTTGCGTCACCGTTTGGCCAGCGGCCAGACGATCGAGCAAGCCGTCGCTGACACTGAATGCCCAGCCCACGGTCGTGGTGGTGTCGTTCACCGCACCCAGCGTGAAGCTGCCGACATAGCCCGCACCGCCACCTTGGGCGGCAAAGCTTGCCGAGTGAACGCTGCCGAAGTCCGGGTCGGTGAAATCAACCACCCCGGCGGCTGAAAGCGTCGTTGTGTTTTCGCCGGCGGCATTGTCGGCAAGCTCGGTCAGGCTGCCCGTCGCTGTTGTGCCAGCAGCGTTGATGGTCACGTTGGCGTTGGCCACACCCAGGAAATCGTTGTTGGTGAGGCTGTGCAAGCCCAGCAATTTGATGGCCAGTTCGGGTGTGCCGGGGTTGCCGTTGATGTCGGCATACACATAGGTGTTGCCACCACTTTGCACGACCCAAACGCCGTTGGCGGTGGGGGTGGTGCCACCCCACTTCAGGTCGGTGACGCCCAGGAGTTGGGTCAGGTCGATCTTGTCATCGTCACTCACGAGGCCAGGATCCTTCAGGCCCTGGAAGTCGGTGATGACGTCCTGGGCCGAGGCATTGGAGTCGCTCCAATTGCTCATGCCGCCATGGTCATACCCTTCATGGCCGTCATGTCCGTGGTCGTCGTCGTCCCCGTCATGGTCATCGTTGTGACTGGTCTGGCTCGCGGTGTAGACAAAGATGTCATTGCCCGTGCCGCCGGTCAGCGTGTCCGCGCCCAGGCCACCGTTGAGGATGTCGTTGCCGGCGCCACCGCTCAGGGTGTCGTTGCCCTTTTCACCAAACAACTTGTCGTTGCCGCCTTCGCCGAAGATCTGATCGGCGCCGCCGCCGCCGTAGATGAGGTCAATCCCGCCGACGCTGCCGCCCTGGCCGCTGTCGCCATAAATGATGTCGGCGCCGCGGCCGGAGTAGATGGTGTCGTTGCCGGGTGCGGCCACGGTTGTGTTGGCTGCGCTTTCACGGCCGTCGCCGAAGATCACGTCCTTGCCGTTTTCCTCGTCCTGCCGGCAAGTGTCGCCGACGCTGCCGATGGTGTCGTTGCCCGAGCCGCCGTACAGCGTGTCTTTGCCGTCGCCGCCGGAAATCTTGTCGTCGCCTGCACCACCAAAGACGACGTCCTTGCCTTCGCCACCACCGATGTCGTCGTTGCCGGAACCACCGTCAAGCACGTCGTCGCCCTGCTCGCCGCGGAGGGTGTCATTGCCGCCTTCGCCGAAAACGGTGTCGCTGCCCTGGCCGGCGTAGATGACATCGTTGCCGCCATAACCCAGCCCGAAGAGGTTGTTGCCGTGGTCGCCGAATATCAAGTCGTTGCCGCTGCCGGCGTAGATGATGTCGTTGCTGGTGGAACTGAGCACCAGCGTGGTGGTGTTGCCCGCGAGCAAGACATAGCTGGCATAGGTGTCGAAGCCATCGCCATAGATGGTGTCGCCGCCAGATTCCGAACCCGATTCGTAGCGACCGCTCAGCAGGCCGATGATGTCGGCACCGCTGCCGCCGAAGATGATGTCGGTGCCGCTGCCGCCGAGGATCGAGTCTGTGCCCAGGCCACCGAACAGCAGGTCATTGCCGCTGCCGCCGTCGATGCTGTCCGAGCCACTGCCGCCGTCGACGATGTCGTTGCCGGAGCCAGCGTCAACGTTGTCATTGCCGTCACCCGCATAGACCGTGTCGTTACCCGATCCCGCGTTGATGGTGTCTGCGCTGCTGGTGCCGTTGAGGGTGTCGTTGCCGCTGGTACCGTTGACTGTGCTCATTGCTATCCCTGGGAGGTACGTGATGGGGGGAAATCAAACCGCTTCGTGCACAGGCATGCCTGCGCGAGACCGGCGGATTTGAGCATCGGGGGGCCTCGCAGAGTGGGGCCGCGCCCCGCTTGCTCAGGGGGGCTCCCCCCCGGTGTGCGGGGGGTGTTGGCAACGACTCGTGACAAGTTAAACACGCGCGCCATTGCGCTCGGGCGTGCGGGCAGGCTAGGGCCTGGTGGTTGCGTTGCTCAGCGCTTCGAGTTGCGCGTTGGCAGCCAGCCAATCGTCTTCGGCCCGGGCGGTGTCGTCGCCCAATTGCTTGATGCGCCTGCCCGCCTCGGCCAGGCGCGAAGCAGCCAGGCCGGGTTGCGCCATTTCGGCTTCGAGCGTGCTGCGCTCGGCGGCCCACTTTGCCAGTTGCTGTTCGATCGCTGCCAAACGGTTGCGCAAGGGGCGCGTGGCTTCGGCCTGCTTGGCGCGCGCCTGGCCACTGGCCTTGCGATCTTCGCGCCTGGGCGCCGCTGTGGCGGGCGGCGGCGTTGCGGCTGCCACCACGGCGGGTACAGCACCGGCCGCCTGCGCCGCCTTGGCCGTTGCACGAGACTGTTCCAGCAGCCACTTCTGGTAATCGTCCAGGTCACCATCGAACGGCTCCACGCCGCCGCGGGTGACGAGCCAGAACTCGTCGCACACCTC
>JANMYI010000806.1:0-1775 GCA_031381955.1 Burkholderiales bacterium | reverse complement strand
CTACCTGCCGGCCGGCGACGAAGTGGCGATCTTCGAGCGCTGCCACCAGCGCGGCCTGGCGGTGATGTTGAAGGGCCCCACGGGTTGCGGCAAGACGCGCTTCGTGGAACACATGGCCTGGCGGCTGCAGCGCCCGCTGGTGACGATCTCGTGCCATGACGACCTCAGCGCCAGCGACCTGGTGGGCCGCTTTCTCATCCACCACGACGGCACGGCGTGGCAAGACGGGTCGCTCACCCGCGCCGTGCGCGAAGGCGCGCTGTGCTACCTGGATGAAGTGGTGGAGGCGCGGCAAGACACCATGGTCGTGCTGCATTCGCTGACCGACCACCGCCGCTTCCTGGCCATCGACAAGACCGGCGAGACGCTGGCCGCCGCGCCGGGTTTTGCGCTCATCGTCTCGTACAACCCGGGCTATCAGCGCATGCTGAAAGACTTGAAGCCGAGCACGCGGCAGCGCTTCGTGGCGCTGGACTTTGCGTTCCCGCCGGCGCCGCAAGAAGCCGCGATCGTTGAGCGCGAAGCCGGCGCCGACCATGCCACGGCGGTGGCGCTGGTGGCCCTGGCGCAGCGCCTGCGCGGCCTGCGCGACCGTGGCCTGGCCGAAGTGCCGAGCACGCGGCTGCTGATTGCGGCGGCCACTCTGGTGGCCAGCGGCATCGGCGCACGCCAGGCCTGCTACAGCGCGGTGGTGGCGCCGTTGTCTGACGACGCGACGCTGGTCGCTGCAATGCGCGACCTGGTCGACGCCACCTTCGTTTGAGCGCGGGCCGAGCGTGGCCGAAGCCGAAGACGTCATCACCGCTGCCGCGCTGCGCACGACGACCTTCGTGCAGGGCCTGTGGCGCCGCCACCGTGCGCACGCACCGCTCACCGCCACGCTGGCGTTGGCCGATGTGGCGCAGCGGCTGGACTTGTTGATCACGGCCGTGTTCGGTGTCAGCTACCGCCTGCGCACGGCGCCGCTGCCGGCGCGCCCCACCTTCCTGGCCAGGGCCTTGCAAGCGCGCGGTGGCCCGCGCGTGCAAGGCGCGCTGCCGGCCACCGATGGCGCCAGCATCTGGCTGCCGGCCGAGACCGGGTTGACCGATGCAGCGCGTGCGCTGGAACGCTTTCGCACGGTGGCGCTGCAGCAGGCCATGCGGGCCAGCCGCGGCAGCGCTGCCGGCGCGGGTGACGATGCCACGCCGCTGGTGCGCGAGCTTTACTTGCTGATCGAGGCCCACGCCGCCGATGCTGCCTTGGCGCGCCTGTTGCCCGGCATGCTGGCGCCGCTGAATGCCTGGCGCGCGGCAGCACTGCGCGCGCGCCCACCGTTGCAGCACTGGCCCACGCAGCAGCGGGCGCTCGAAGCCTGGCTGCGCCAAGGGCTGGCCCGGCCCGCCACGTTATCGGGTGCAGCTGCCGCGATCCATGCCGACAACGTTGCTGATAACTTTGCCAGCGCATCGCCGCTCGCATCACGCCGTATCGCGCGCCAACTGGCCAGCGAGTTCATGCTTGATGCGCCGGCGAATTCGGCGCAGGCGCTGCTGAAGGATTGGTGGACCGGCGATCTGATCCCACCTTCCACAGCGCCTGCACCCGGGCTGGAGCCGGGCGCGCAACTAGATCCGGAGCCGGCCCGCCCGACGCGCAGTGCCCGCCTGGCGCGCCGCCCCGAAGTGCGCCAGGGCACGGATGAGGAAGACGACAAGCAGCCGGGCGCCTGGATGATTCAAGCCGCGGCGCCGCATGAAGTGGCCGAAGACCCTTTCGGCCTGCAACGGCCCACC
>JANMYI010000777.1:0-6388 GCA_031381955.1 Burkholderiales bacterium | reverse complement strand
TGAGGATGCGGCGCAGGTCGAGGTGGCCTTCGAAGATGATGCCGAACAGGTCGAACGCTTCACGCTCGAACCAGTTGGCCGCATTCCAGATGTCGGTCACCGAAGGCAGCACGGGCATTTCGTCGTTGGGCACGAAGACCTTCACCCGCAGCCGCCAGTTATGGCTGAGCGACAACAGGTGGCTGACCACGCCGTAGCGCAAGCCGTCCCAGGCCATGTTCTTGTAGCTGGAGTAATCCACTCCGCACAGATCCATCAGCTGCTCAAACTTCAACGCTGGGTCGTCACGCAGGCGCAGCGCCACTTCAAGATAACGACCGGCGGGCACGGTGAGCGTGAGTTCGCCGCGCTCGGCCTTCAGCTCGCGCACAGCGTCGCCCAACGCGGTGTGCAGCGCGGCTTGCAGGGTGTCAATGGACAGGCTCATCTTCAGCGCGCAATGGTGTTGTCGCGGCGGATCTTGTTTTGCAACTGCAAGATGCCGTAGAGCAAGGCCTCGGCCGTGGGCGGGCAACCCGGCACGTACACATCCACCGGCACGATGCGGTCGCAACCGCGCACCACTGAATAGCTGTAGTGGTAGTAGCCACCTCCATTGGCGCAGGAACCCATTGACAGCACCCAACGCGGCTCGGCCATCTGGTCGTACACCTTGCGCAAGGCCGGCGCCATCTTGTTGCACAGCGTGCCGGCCACGATCATCAAATCGCTCTGCCGCGGGCTGGGGCGGAACAGCATGCCGAAACGGTCGATGTCATAGCGCGCGGCGCCGGCGTGCATCATTTCAACGGCGCAGCAGGCCAGGCCAAATGACATGGGCCACAACGAACCCGTCTTCGACCAGTTGATCACCGTGTCGATCGACGTGGTGGTGAAACCTTCTTTGAGAATGCCTTCAATGCCCATGGTGCATGCCTCGCAACTCTGTCACTCCCAATCGAGAGCGCCCTTCTTCCATTCGTAGATGAAACCCACCACCAAGATGCCCAAGAAGACCATCATGGCCCAGAAGCCGGCCGGCCCGATCTCGCGCAACGCCACCGCCCAGGGGAAGAGGAAGGCGATTTCCAGATCGAACAAGATGAACAGAATCGCCACCAGGTAGTAGCGAACGTCGAACTTCATGCGCGCATCTTCAAAGGCTTCGAAGCCGCATTCGTAGGGAGAGTTCTTCTGGGCATCAGGCCGGTTCGGGCCCATCACGTAGCCCAGCACCTGCGGCACGATGCCCACACCCACACCCACGAGTATGAACAGAATGACCGGCAAGTACTGTTGAAGTTCCATGGGACGTTTTCAGCGCAGGGCCAGGCTGGTGAAGGACGAAGAGGGGGCCGAAAAAAACCCGCGTTGGCCAGCAGACAGGGGCTGCAATCCAAACGCGAGCATTCGATTTCCTATGTTGTGGTGCCGACGGCGAGACTCGAACTCGCACAGCTTTCGCCACTACCCCCTCAAGATAGCGTGTCTACCAATTTCACCACGTCGGCGTGCTTTGCAAGACCGCTGCGGAGCCATGAGGTTGAGGCCCCGAACAGCCGGAAATTCTAGCCGCAAAAACAGGCTCGACTTGAGCCAGCGCAAGCCTGTGCGGGCTGCGCAACGCTTACTTCGAGGCCGCCCGCTGCACCGGTGCGGGCACGCCCGTGGCAGGCGCCAAAGCGGGCGCGGCAGAGGCGGCAACCGGTGCCGGCACGGCGGTGGCGGCCGCACTGGCTGGGCCAGGAATGACCGCGGCAGCCGAGGCCGCCACCGGTGCATCGAGCACACTGCCGCCGCTGCTGGCGCGGCCCTGGCCGGCATTGGACATGAAGGCTAACGCCAGGGTGCAGACGAAAAACACGCCTGCGCACACGGCAGTCGACCGCGACAGGAAGTTCGCACTCCCAGTGGCGCCAAACAGGCTGCCCGAAGCCCCGCTGCCAAACGACGCGCCCATGTCAGCGCCCTTGCCGTGCTGTATGAGCACCAGGCCGATCATCGTCAAGGCGGCCAGCAGTTGGGCGGCCAGCACCACGGTCATCCAGATTTGCATGTTGAAAGAACTCCAGGAATGGTTTGCTCAGGCCGCGGCGCGGCACACGGCAATGAAATCAGCCGCCTTGAGCGCGGCGCCGCCGATCAGGCCACCGTCGATGTCGGCCTGCGCAAACAGCGTGGTGGCGTTGTCAGGCTTGACGCTGCCGCCGTAAAGAATCTTCATTTGCGGCGCATGTGGCGTGGCGGCGTGCAACTGGGCGCGCAACAGGGCATGCACAGACTGGGCCTGCTCGGGCGTGGCGGTGCGGCCGGTGCCGATGGCCCACACGGGCTCGTAGGCCACCACCATTTCAGACACGCAATGCGCCAGGGTGTGGATCACGGCCGAAAGCTGGCGCTTGACCACGCTTTCGGTTTCGCCCGCTTCGCGCTGGGCCAAGGTTTCGCCAACACACACGATCGGCGTGATGCCGCGCGCCAGCGCCGCCTGGGCTTTGTCGGCCACGAGCTGGTCGCTTTCGGCGTGATACTGCCGCCGCTCGCTGTGGCCCACGATCACATAGCGGCAGCTAAATTCGGCCAGCATGGCCACCGCCACCTCACCGGTGTACGCGCCCTGGGCATGCGCCGAGCAATCTTGCGCACCCCAGCGAACATCGCTGCCGGCCAGCGTGACGGCCACTTCGCTCAGGTACGGGAACGGCACGCACACCGCCACTTCGGCGACATACGGGCCCGCGGCGAGCATGCCGGCCAGCAACTCGGCATTCGCCGCATGGCTGCCGTGCATCTTCCAATTGCCCGCGACGAGCCTGCGCCGGGATGACATCAAGCGCTCCAATCCAGCACGATCTTGCCCACATGCGTGCTCGACTCCATCAAGGCATGCGCCTTGGCGGCATCGTTGGCGGCGAACACGGCGTGGATCACCGGTTTGACGCGGCCGGCTTCGATCAACGGCCAGACCTTGCTGCGCAATTCGCGCGCCAGTTCGGTCTTGTAGGCCACCGAGCGCATGCGCAAGGTGGAGCCGATGATGGCAATGCGCTTGCGCAGCACGGTGCCCACGTCGATGCTGGCCTTGGTGCCGCCTTGCACGGCGATCAAGGCCAGGCGGCCGTCTTCGGCCAGGCAGTCGATCTCGCGCGGCAAATAATCGCCGCCCACCATGTCGAGCACCACGTTAACGCCACGGCCTTCTGTCAAACGTTTGACTTCAGCCACAAAATCTTGCGTACGGTAGTTGATGGCGTGGTCAGCGCCCTGCGCCACGCAGGCCGCGCACTTTTCATCGGTGCCGGCGGTGACGATCACCTTGGCACCCCAGGCCTTGGCCAGGTGGATGGCGGTGACGCCGATGCCGCTCGAGCCGCCTTGAATCAACAAGGTTTCACCGGCCGCCAAACGCGCGTTGACGAAGACGTTTTGCCACACAGTGAAGAAGGTTTCGGGCAAAGACGCCGCCTGCACGTCGTTCAAGCCCTTGGGAACGGGCAGGCACTGGCCGGCCGGGGCCACGCACATTTCGGCATAGCCGCCGCCGGCCACCAAGGCGCAGACCCGGTCGCCCAGGGCCACACCGGCCACGGCCAGGTCTTGCGCTGCGCCTGCCGCCACCGTGCCGGCCACTTCCAGGCCGGGCAGGTCAGACACGCCACGCGGCGGCGGGTACAGGCCGCGGCGTTGCAGCACATCTGGACGGTTAATGCCCGATGCGGCCACGCGGATCAGCAATTCACCCGCGGCCGCCACCGGGTCGGGGCGGTGTGCGGGAACCAATACTTCCGGGCCGCCGGGCTGTTTGATTTCAATGGCACGCATGGTTCACCCTCTTGTTCCTCAACCCTTGGGCGGCAGAAATTACTCGCGTGACGGGCCGGGCTCGCCCGCCGGGCCGGTGGCCACTTCAGGCGCCGGTGCTTCACGTTCACGGCGCGGCGGGCGATCGCCACGGTCACCGCGGTCACCACGATCACCACCACGGTAGCCACCCCGGTCGCCACGGTCGCTGCGCTCACGGCGCGGGCGATCTTCTTCTTCCGGCATGCCTTCCGGCCGATCCAACAAGGCCTTGAGCGACAGCTTGATGCGGCCCTTCTCGTCGGTTTCCAGCACCTTGACCTTGACGACCTGGCCTTCCTTCAAGAAGTCTTCCACGCGCTCCACGCGCTGGTGGGCGATCTGGCTGATGTGCAGCAAGCCGTCTTTGCCGGGCAGGATGTTCACGAGCGCGCCGAACTCCAGAATCTTGGTGATGGCGCCTTCATAGACCTTGCCCACTTCGGCTTCGGCCGTGATCTCGGTGATGCGCTTCTTGGCGAACTCGGCCTTGTCGGCATCCACGCTGGCGATGGTGATGGTGCCGTCTTCGCCGATGTCGATGGTGCAGCCGGTCTCTTCAGTCAGCGCACGGATGGTGGCGCCGCCCTTGCCGATCACGTCACGGATCTTTTCCGGGTTGATCTTCATGGTGTACAGGCGCGGGGCGAACTGGCTCACCTCGGTCTTGGCACCACTCACGGCTTCGACCATCTTGCTCAAAATGTGCAGGCGCGCTTCCTTGGCCTGGGCCAATGCGACCTGCATGATTTCCTTGGTGATGCCCTGGATCTTGATGTCCATTTGCAGCGCCGTCACGCCCGCGCCGGTGCCGGCCACCTTGAAGTCCATGTCGCCCAGGTGATCTTCATCGCCCAGGATGTCGGTCAGCACGGCGAAACGGTTGCCGTCTTTGATCAGGCCCATGGCGATGCCGGCCACGTGGGCCTTCATCGGCACGCCGGCGTCCATCAGCGCCAGGCAGCCGCCGCACACCGAAGCCATCGACGACGAGCCATTCGACTCAGTGATCTCGCTCACCACGCGCAGCGTGTAGGGGAAGTCTTCCTTGCTCGGCAACGCGGCAATCAGCGCGCGCTTGGCCAGGCGGCCATGGCCGATTTCACGGCGCTTCGGGCTGCCCACGCGGCCGGTCTCGCCGGTGGCGAACGGGGGCATGTTGTAGTGCAGCATGAAGCGATCTTCGTAGTCGCCTGAAAGCGCGTCGATGCGCTGCGCGTCGCGTTCGGTGCCCAGCGTGGCGGCCACCAGGGCTTGTGTCTCGCCGCGCGTGAACAAGGCCGAGCCGTGGGTGCGCGGCAGCACGCCGGTGCGGATTTCGATGGGGCGCACGGTGCGCGTGTCGCGGCCGTCGATGCGCGGCTCGCCAGACAGAATCTGTCTGCGCACGATCTTGGCTTCGATGTCGAACAGCAGGCCTTCCACCTTCACCGCATCGAAGGCCAGGCCTTCGGCGGTGAGTGCGGCCTTGGTGGCGGCGGTGGCTTCGCGGCAGGCTTGCGTGCGCGCTTGCTTGCTGCGGATCTGATAAGCCGCGCGCAGCGGGCCTTCGGCCAAGTTGTTCACCTTGGCGATGAACGCTTCGTCTTTGGCGGGCGCAGCCCAGGTCCACTCGGGCTTGCCGGCGTCGCGCACCAGTTCGTTGATCGCCTTGATGGCGATGTTGCCCTGCTCGTGGCCGAAGACCACGGCGCCGAGCATGACTTCTTCGCTCAGCTGGTCGGCTTCAGATTCCACCATCAGCACGGCGTTTTCAGTGCCGGCCACAACCAGCTCCATTTTGCTGTTAGCCAGCACGGTCTTACCGGGGTTCAGCACGTACTCGCCGTTCACATAGCCCACGCGCGCAGCGCCTATGGGGCCGGTGAACGGGATGCCGGAAATGGCCAGCGCGGCGCTGGTGCCTATCATCGCGGCGATGTCGGCCTGCACCTCGGGGTTCAGGCTCAGCACATGCACCACCACCTGCACTTCATTGAAGAAGCCTTCGGGGAACAGCGGGCGTATCGGGCGGTCGATCAAACGGCTGGTCAGGGTTTCCAGTTCACTGGGGCGGCCTTCGCGCTTGAAGAAGCTGCCAGGGATCTTGCCGGCAGCGTAGGTCTTTTCGATGTAGTCCACGGTCAGCGGGAAAAAGTCTTGCCCCGCTTTGGCTTCGGTCTTGGCCACCACGGTGGCCAGAACCACGGTGTCGTCCATGCTGACCATCACGGCGCCGCTGCTCTGGCGCGCGATTTCGCCGGTTTCCAGCGTCACGGTGTGGCCGCCCCATTGGAAAGTCTTGGTGATTTTGTTGAACATGCTCATGCGATGTCTTCCTCTGTGTTGGAGTGGGCAGCTTCATGCCATTCCAGTGATGCCCTGCCCTTGCGCACCGGTGTGCGACTGTGGGGTTGATGGCGCCGTTGGAATGACACAGCAGTGCGGCCCTGTTGGGGGAGTCAGCTGCACGAGCCACTGCACTGCGGTGGCTCGGCACAGCCGGATTACTTGCGCAAGCCCAGCTTGGCGATCAACGCCGTGTAGCGGTCGGCGTCTTTGCCCTTCAGGTAGGACAGCAGACGCTTGC
>JANMYI010000773.1:0-3075 GCA_031381955.1 Burkholderiales bacterium | reverse complement strand
GCGGTGCTGGAAGAAGGCGACGTGATCTGCATGCCGACCTGGATGTTCCGCGGTTTTTCCAACAGCGGCAGCCGCCATGGCTTCCTGATGACCGTGCTCGGCGGCGACGACACCGGCGGCATCATCTGGAGCCCCGACGTGATGCGCCGTGCCCGGGCCACCGGCCTGTACCTCGGGCGCGACAACCAATTGATCGAGGTGCCGCCCGGCCAAGACCCACCGCCCAAAGACCAACTTCTGCCGCTGATGCCGCAGCAAGAGGTGGCCGCCCTGCGCCACTGGTCGGCTGCCGAGTTGATGGCACGCTGCGTGAAGCCCGCGCAGCGCGACTTTCGCGCCGCCACGCTGGACGCCACGCTGCCGGGCCACGGCTGGCAGTTGGCGCCGGTCATCGGCTGGGGCCTGAGCCAGCACCGCGAACACCGCCCCGCGGTGGGCGAACCGCAGGGTTTCTCGGTCGAGTGGCTGCGCGTGCCGGCCGGCCAGCGCAGCGCGCCCTTTGTCATCGATGAAGCTGCTGTGCTGGTGCACGCACGGGGCCCGTTGCACGTGGCCTTCGACAACGGTGGCGACCGCCTGCACGCCGAACTCGGACCGTGGGACACGCTGTCGATGCCGGGGGGCTGCTCGCGGCAGTTCGTCAACATCGGAACCGACGACGCGGATGCCTTGCTGGTGATCCACGGCGACGCGCGCAAGACACCGCGTTTCGAAGCTGCCGTGTACGCCGCGGCCGCTGCACGGGATGTCACGCTCGACGCCGGCGGGAGCCTGGCGCGCCGCAGCCTGCTGCCGCCGGCCATGGCCGCGTGACCCGGCTGCCCGTCGTTGCCTTGCCTGGCACCTTGCTCGACGGGCGCAGCCTGGCCGCGCTGCTGCAAGGCTTGGACGCACGGGTGGAAATGCTCGGCACGGCCAGCCACATCGATGAGGAAGCCGACCGCCTGGCCGCAGCGGCGGGCACCGGGCGAGCCGTGTGGGTCGGCCACTCGCTGGGCGGCATCGTGGCATTGCACCTGGCGCTGCGCCACCCGCAAGTCGTTGCCGGCCTGGTGCTGCTGGGCGCCAACGCACGCGCCGGACGCCACGGCGGCGAAGCACGCCGCAGCGCGCAATGGGCGCTGGCGCAGCAGCACGGGCTGAAGGCACTGGCTTGCAGCAAGCTGGCGCCGGGCTACGGATTGAGCGAAGGCGACGACCTGCTGGCTTCGCTGGCGGCACAGGCCGAGGCAGTCGGGCTGCAATGCTTTGCACATCAATTGGCCTATCAGCGCGAGCGACCCGGCCTGCTCGAGCCCCGGCGGCCGCTGAATGTGCCGGTGCTGGCCTTGAGCGGCGATCACGACCTGCTCTGCCCGCCCGCGCACAGCGACGAGATCGTCGCCCTGGCGCAGCCGCCCCATGCAGCCCGGCACCATCGGTTGCCCGGTGCCGGTCATCTTTTTCCGATGCAGCAACCGAGCCGGGTTGCCGCACACTTCAACACCTTTCTGGCCCACCTCGAGGAGCCTTGCCGATGAAAACCAACCGCCTGATCGAGCTGTTCCGTGGCGACAAGAACGCGGTGGCAGGCTGGATGAGCCTGGACTCGGCGTACGCCGCCGAACTGGTGGGCAGCAGCGGTTTCGACGCCGTCGTCGTCGACTGCCAACACGGCATGGCCGGGCACGCACAGATGCTGGCCATGCTGCAAGCGCTGTCGCACACCCCGGCGGTGCCGTTGGTGCGCGTCAGCCAGAACAACCTGGCCGAGATCAACCGGGCGCTCGATGCTGGGGCCTGGGGCATCATTTGCCCGCTGGTGAATTCGGTGGCCGAAGCCGTGGCTTTCGGTCACGCCTGCCGATACCCGATCGGCGGCGTCGAGGGCGACCGCTCCTTCGGCCCGGCGCGCGGCCTGCTGGTGGGCGGCGCCGACTACGCGCAACAGGCCAATGCGCAGATGCTGGCGCTGGCGATGATCGAGACCCAGGCCGGGCTCGACGCCGTCGAGGCCATCGCGGCGGTGGTGCAGATCGACGGCTTGTTCATCGGCCCCAGCGACCTGGGCATCGCACTCGGCCTGGGCCCTGGTGCGGCACACACCCACCCGGTGCTGGCCGCTGCCATCACGCGGATCCATCGGGCCTGCAAGGCGGCCGGCAAGGTCACCGGCATCTGGTGCGGCAGCGCCGAGATGGCGCGCGACATGCTGGCCCAGGGCCTGCAGTGGGTGGTGCCGGGGCATGACGCGATCTGGCTCAAGGCCGAGATCGCGCGCCGTCTGGCGGTGGTGCGCCCTTCAGGCGCCGGCTAGTTGTCGTTTCCCAAGAGGTTGTTCACCCGAGGCGAAGGAAGATGGAGGTTCTCAAGCCGACCAACTTTCTTCGGAAACCCTCGGATGAACATCCACAAGAATGCCTCAATGACGCCCAAGGGGCGAGCACACTTGGTGCAAGAGATCGAGCGCATTGGTCTGATGCCGGCGGCCGAGGCCGCCGGCATCAGCCCGCGCACGGCGCGCAAGTGGCACCGCCGGCATGCCGTGCAAGGCGCTGCTGGGTTGCTCGATCGCAGCTCGCGGCCCCGACGCAGCCCCCAGCGCAGCGATGCAACCAAGCTTGAGCGCGCCGTGGCGCTGCGGCGCACGCAGCGGCTGACCTACGAGCGCATCGCCGAGCGCGTGGGGTTGTCCAAGAGCACGGTGGCGCGTAGCTGCCAAGCCGCCGGCGTGGCCCGGCTGCCAGCGCTGCAGCCCGCCACCGCGCCCCGGCGCTACGAGCGCCAAAGCGCCGGCGAGCTGCTGCACATCGACACCAAAAAGCTCGCGCGCTTCGAGCAGCCAGGCCACCGCGTGACGGGTGACCGCACGCAGTACACGCCGCGCGCGGGCTGGCAGGCGCTGCACGTGGCCATCGATGACCACTCGCGCGTGGGCTTCAGCCAGATGCACACCGACGAGACGGCCATGAGCGCCTGCGCCTTCTTGTTGGCTGCATTGCGCTACTACCGGCGCCTGGGCGTGCGCATCGAGCAGGTGATGAGCGACAACGGCTCGGCCTACAAATCGCGGCGCTTTGGCAAGCTGCTGCGCCG
>JANMYI010000228.1:0-3119 GCA_031381955.1 Burkholderiales bacterium | reverse complement strand
GCCATAAGCGAACCATTCCCAACCGCAGTTTTCGCGTCGCTGACCAGATTCAGCGCGACGTGGCGTTGCTCATCCGCGAACTGAAGGACCCGCGCGTGGGCATGGTCACGATCAATGCGGTGGAGGTCACGCCCGACTATGCGCACGCCAAGATCTTTTTCTCGGTGCTGGTCAGCGATCCGGCGCAAAGCGAAGTCGCGTTGAACGAAGCGGCGGGCTTCCTGCGCAATGGGCTGTTCAAGCGCTTGCAGATTCACACCGTGCCCACGCTGCACTTCCAGTATGACCGCACCACCGAGCGCGCCGCCGAACTCAGCGCCTTGATCAACCGCGCCAACGCGCAGCAGGCCAAGGAATGACCCTGCCCAACAAACCCACCAAGCAGGCCCGCCGCGCCCTGCACGGCGTGCTGGTGCTGAACAAGCCGCTCGGCCTGACCAGCCAGCAGGCGCTGGCCCAGGCCAAACATCTGTATCGAGCGGAAAAGGCCGGCCACACCGGCACGCTCGACCCGCTGGCCAGTGGCGTGCTGCCGCTGTGCTTTGGCGCCGCCACCAAGTTCGCGCAGGTCAGCCTCGATGCAGACAAAGCCTACCGCGCCACCTTGCGCCTGGGCCAGCGCACGGCCAGCGGTGATGCTGAAACGCCGGTGATCGAAGAGCGCCCCGTGATCGTTGACGCGGCCAGCATCGCCGCCGCCTGCGCCGCCTTCACCGGCGCGATCGACCAGGTGCCGCCGATGCACTCGGCGCTCAAGCACGAAGGGCGTGCGCTGTACGAGCTGGCACGCATGGGCATCGAAGTCGAACGCGAGGCGCGGCACATCCGCATCCACGGCATCGACGTGGTGCAACACACCGGCGTGCGCCTGGTGCTCGATGTGCGTTGCAGCAAGGGCACCTACATCCGCACGTTGGCTGAAGACATCGGCGAAAAACTCGGCTGCGGTGCGCACCTCACTGGCCTGCAACGCACGGCCAGTGGGCCGCTCACGCTGGCCCAGGCGCACACGCTGGAAGAACTGGCCGACATGACGGAGGCGCAGCGTGATGCACTGCTGCTCGGTGCTGACCACCTCGTCAGCCCGTGGCCACGGGTGGAACTGGCGGCCGATGAAGCCGGCCGCTTTCTCACCGGCCTGCGCCGGCGCATCAGCTTGCCCGATGAGCCTGCCGTGCGCGTCTATGGCCCTGACCATGCCTTCCTCGGCAGTGCCCGAATCGTGGCCGGCGAATTGATCTCCACGCGCTTGCTCAGCCCCATCGAAGTTGCAGCCCTGAGTGCTGCTTGAAAAGCTAAAAACATGAACACGCAAATCCGCAACATCGCCATCATTGCCCACGTCGACCACGGCAAGACCACGCTGGTCGACCAGATGCTGCGCCAAAGCGGCACCTTCCGTGAAAACGAAAAAGTGGCCGAGCGGGTGATGGACAGCAACGACCTCGAACGCGAGCGCGGCATCACCATCCTGGCCAAGAACTGCGCCGTGCGCTGGAAGGGCACGCACGTCAACATCGTCGACACGCCCGGCCACGCCGACTTCGGCGGTGAAGTCGAACGCGTGCTGTCGATGGTGGACAGCGTGTTGCTGCTGGTCGATGCGGTGGAAGGCCCGATGCCGCAAACGCGCTTCGTCACCAAGAAGGCGCTGGCGCTGGGCCTGAAGCCGATCGTGGTGGTGAACAAGGTCGACCGGCCAGGTTCGCGCGTCGACTACGTCATCAATGCAACGTTTGATTTGTTCGACAAGCTCGGCGCCACCGAGGCCCAGCTCGACTTCCCGGTGATCTTCGCCTCGGGCCTGAACGGCTGGGCCACGCTCGAGACGGGCGTGGTGGGCACCGACCTGGCGCCGCTGTTCGACGCCATCCTCGAACATGTGCCGCCGCACGAAGGCAGCGAAAGCGAACCGCTGCAGTTGCAGATTTGTTCACTGGACTATTCAACCTACGTCGGGCGCATCGGCATCGGCCGCATCCACAGCGGCATCCTCAAGCCAGGCATGGACGTGGCCGTGTATGAAGGCCCCGACAGCACGCCGCGCAAGTCGCGCGTGACGCAAGTGCTCAAGTTCGAAGGCCTGGAGCGCAAGCCGGCTGAGACCGCCGGGCCGGGTGACATCGTGCTCATCAGTGGGGTGGAAGGCGTGGGCATCGGCGTCACGCTCACCAGCCTGGAAGACCCGCGCGTGCTGCCCATGCTGACCATCGACGAGCCCACGCTGACGATGAATTTCTGCGTCAACAACAGCCCCCTGGCCGGGCGCGAGGGCAAGTTCGTCACCAGCCGCCAGGTGCGTGACCGGCTTGACCGCGAGCTGCAAAGCAACGTGGCGCTGCGCGTGACCGACACCGATGAAGACGGCATCTTCGAAGTGGCCGGCCGCGGCGAATTGCACCTCACCATCCTGCTCGAAAACATGCGCCGCGAAGGCTACGAGCTGGCCGTGAGCCGCCCGCGCGTGGTGCTGCGCGACGTGGGGGGCGAGAAGCACGAGCCGCTCGAAATGCTCACGGTGGACGTGGAAGACGCACACCAGGGCGGCGTGATGCAGGAGCTCGGCCTGCGCAAGGGCGAGCTGCAAGACATGCAGCCCGACGGGCGCGGCCGCGTGCGGCTTGAATACCGCATTCCGGCGCGCGGGCTGATCGGCTTCCAGGGCGAGTTCCTCAACCTCACCCGCGGCACCGGCTTGATGAGCCACATCTTCGACGGCTACGAGGCCTACAAGGGCGACATCGGCGGGCGCAAGAACGGCGTGCTGATCAGCCAGGACGACGGCGAAATCGTCACCTATGCGCTGGGCAAGTTGGATGACCGCGGCCGCATGTTCGTCAAGCCCGGCGACCCGGTGTACGAAGGCATGATCGTGGGCATCCACAGCCGCGACAACGACCTGGTGGTGAACGCGGTGCGCGCCAAGCAGCTCACCAACTTCCGCGTCAGCGGCAAGGAGGACGCGATCAAGATCACGCCGCCGATCCAGCTCACGCTGGAGTACGCGGTGGACTTCATTGCCGATGATGAGCTGGTGGAAATCACGCCCAAGAGCATTCGGCTGCGCAAGCGGTACTTGAAAGAGCATGACCGCAAGCGTGCTTCGCGCGAAGCGTGAA
>JANMYI010000725.1:0-1850 GCA_031381955.1 Burkholderiales bacterium | reverse complement strand
GTTGCAATGCGCGCTTGAAGCTCTCGGTGGCCAAGTTGGTTTCGCCCATGCTGGCGTAGATCAGGCCACGCAGGTTGTAGGCCTCGGTGAACTCGGGCCAGGCCACCAGGGCCACCTTCACTTCGTCGAGCGCGGTGGCGGTTTGGCCGCGGGTGAAATAGCCGCTCGCCAGTTCCAGGCGCAGACGCGCGCGGCGCTCGCCCTCGGACTGGTCAGACACCGTGCTCACGTCGCGGGCCGGGGGCGCCGCGGCAGGCGGCGTGGCACAGGCACCCAACAGCAGCAGGGTTGCCGCAAGGGCCAGCTTCAGCCTCAAGCGTGGCTGACGTGAAACGTTGATTCTGACTGAGGTACCCTCATGCTTCGCATTCAGGGACTCGCCCTCCGGGCGGCCGTGCGGGCTCATGGCCGCACCTCGATAGCAGCTTGCGGCACCAAGGGGATGGTGCTGCGTGCCCTGCGCTCGCTCAACCGGGTGCGGTCTTGCACCTCACCGGCGAGTTGGCCGCAGGCGGCGTCGATGTCGTCGCCGCGCGTCTTGCGCACCGTGGTGACGATGCCGCCGTCTTGCAACACCTTGGCGAACGCCGCCACGCGTTCGCGGCTCGACCGCTTCAGGCCCGAAGCCGGGAATGGGTTGAACGGAATCAAATTCACCTTGCAAGGCAGCGGCCGGGCCGGCGCCACGCCTTCGCGCTCGCCGCGCACCAGGCGCAACAGTTGCTGCGCCTGCGCATCGCTGTCGTTCACACCATCGAGCATGCAGTATTCCAAGGTGATGAAGTCGCGCGGCGCCGTCTGCAAATAGCTTTCACAGGCGGCGAGCAATTCGTGCAGTGGGTACTTGCGGTTCAGCGGCACCAAAGTGTCGCGCAGGGCGTCGGTGGGCGCATGCAGGCTCACCGCCAGCGCCACCGGGCAATCCGCTTGCAGGCGTTCAATCATCGGCACCACACCCGAGGTGGAAACGGTGACACGCCGGCGCGACAGCCCGTAGCCATGGTCGTCGAGCATGACGCGCAGCGCCGGCAGCAGCGCGGCGTAGTTCTGCAGCGGCTCGCCCATGCCCATCATCACCACGTTGCTGATCACCCGTGTGCCGGTGGCGGGCTGTTGGCGCGCGCGCAATTGATGCTCGGCATGCCACAACTGGGCCACGATTTCTGCCGTGCTCAAGTTGCGGCTGAAGCCCTGCGCGCCGGTGGAACAAAAGCTGCACCCCACGGCACAACCGGCTTGCGACGAAATGCACAGCGTGCCGCGGTCGGCCTCGGGGATGAACACGGTTTCGATCGCGTTGCCCGCGCCGACATCAAACAGCCACTTCACGGTGCCATCGGCGCTGGTGTGCTCGCTGATCACGCGCAACGGCTGCACCTGGGCATCGCCGGCGAGTTTGTCGCGCAAGCTCTTGGCCAAGTCGGTCATGGTGTCGAAGTCGGCTGCGCCTCGCTGGTGGATCCAGCGGAACAGCTGCACCGCGCGAAAGCGCTTCTCACCCAGGCCGACCACAAATGCGGCCAGGCCTTCCAGGTCGAATTCCAACAGGTTGACCGAAGCCGCGTTCATGATGGGCGCAGCGGCAGGCGTGATTGATGCGTGTTGCCGCGCGTCAGCGGCTGAAAACGCTCAAGCCGGGAAAGAAGAACGCCACTTCCGCGGCCGCGGTTTCAGCACCGTCGGAGCCGTGCACCGCGTTGGCGTCGATGCTGTCGGCAAAGTCGGCGCGGATGCTGCCCTTCTCGGCCTTCTTCGGGTCGGTGGCGCCCATCAGTTCGCGGTGGCGGGCGATGGCGTTCGGGCCTTCGAGCGCTTGCACCATCACCGGGCCGGAAATCATGAAGCCCACC
>JANMYI010000724.1:0-1846 GCA_031381955.1 Burkholderiales bacterium | reverse complement strand
GGCCAGCGCTATAGGCCGGTTGGCGAAACACATCCAACCCGCGTTGCCACCACGGCGCGGGCGAAACCGGCGGCGCGGCCGGCGCGGCGCGAACGGCGGCCTGGGCCGCGCGCAGCAGCTCGTCGCGCAAGGCCGGCGCGGGCCGGGCGTCGCGGTCGGGCGCGGCGCGCAGCGCGGCTTGCAGATGTGGATCGGGCGGGTCTGGCGGCTCGCGCGGCTCGTGTTCGATCATCGCGCCACCCCAGCCGGCAAGTAGGCACCCATGCAGGTGCGCAGCTTGCTCATGGCATAGCGCAGCCGGCTCTTGGCCGCCTCGAAGTTCAGCGCCAGCGCCGCGGCCAACTCGTCCAGGCCGAGGCCTTCCTCATGGTGCAGCAGGAACACCGCCTTCTGGCCCGGCGGCAAACGTTCCAGACAAGCCAACAGCCGCTCGCCGGCCCGGCGCCAGAACAAGGCGTCATCGTGCGGCGCCTGGCCGGCGGCGGGCCAATCGAGCCAGGGTTCGCCGCTGGGTCGGAACGGCTCATCACTGTCGTCATCCGGCAAGGCCACTTCACGGCCGCTGCGTCTTAACAAGTCGATGCAGCGGTGGTGGGCCAACGTGAACAGCCAGGTGCGAAAGGCGGCTTGCGGCGAGCCCTGAAGTGCGGCCCGCGCGGGGCCAGGCAGGTACTGCGCGCGCTGCGCCACCACGCGCAGCCAGGTGTCTTGAAAGGCTTCATCGGCCTGCGCCGCCAACGCCGGGCCGAGCAGGCGGCGCACAAAGCGGTACAGCGCGGCCTCGTGCCGCGCGTACAGGCGCTCGAAGGCGTGGGCGTCGCCATGGGCGAAGGCGAGCATCAGGGCGTCGTCTTCGGTCGCGCTGAACGTGGAATCCATGGGGGCTTGCACGGGCGAAGGGCCGGAACAGGGTCAAACAGCGGGGCGACAGGTGTTAGGCAGTTCGCCTTGCGGCGCGGCCGCACTTCCCTTGCGCAGCTTGTCGACATGTTCCAGGGTTTGAAAGGGCAGCACGGCGGTGCACACATCGCGCGTCTTGCCGTTCCACACCAACTCCACCTCGCGCTTGTCTTCAAACAGCAAGAAGCGGTACTTCTCGGGCAAGGCCTTGCCGGCCTGGAGCAGAGCCACGAGATCGCGCTTTTCGGCGTCGGTGAGGTTCAGGGGGGTGTCGCGAGCCATGGCTTGGTGAAGTTCTTATAGATAGACCGGTGGCTCTTGATGCCGAACTTAACTTTGGAAATCGCCTGTCAAATCAATGGCTTAGGCGAAATGGACAGAGTCAGCCATAGATTTCAAGCGTGGTTGTCGGAAGGTTCTGGTGAATGTTTATTTTTGGACGCATGCCGAACGCAGCGCGTGGCCATCAGGTAGTAGGGCGGGCTCGGCTGGCAACCGTGAATACATCGTCGAGCATGCGCGCCACTTCAGCATCGATGGCATCCACCGGCATGGCGTCGGCAAGGCCGTGATAGTCGCGCTTGTAGATCTGCTGGGGCGTGCCCAAACGCTCGAAGTAGTTTTTGAACAGTGGATCAAGGAAATCATCGGTCACCTTGACATCGGGGCCCCAAGGCTCCGGGCGCCTTGCCACCCTGAGGGCCGCCTCCAGTTCCGCAATGCACCCTGCCAAGGCCTCAAGCCGGCGCTCTTTCTCGGCCTTTGCAAAGAGGTCGTCGGCTTGAAGGTCAAGCAACACAAATCGCTTCAGGCTTTCCGGTGTGACGAGGTAGTTTTCAATCTCGCGCCGCGACCACATGCGCTCGGTCAGCTGCGAGCCGGTATGCAGCTCGCGCTCCAGCCTGTCGAAAATCGCCAAGCCCACCAAATCGGCTTTGGCCTCGCG
>JANMYI010000686.1:0-4840 GCA_031381955.1 Burkholderiales bacterium | reverse complement strand
GGTGGGGCTCGCGTTGACCCAGAATTGGGGCTCAGCCTAGCCCTAGCACGGCACAAACCTTCCTGTGGACTTTTTGTGCGTGGCGTGGCAAGGGCCTCTGTGCCCTGGCGCGAAACGCAGCTGTGCCGGGTGGCACAGCGAGGCTTCGCAACGACGGATCAGCCCCATTTCGTGGTCAACAAGAAGGGCCGGGGAGATTTGGTCAGTCATTCGTCGTTGTTGGCTCGTTGTGTGGCCCCCCCACACGCCTCGCCAGCGCCTAGACTGCCTGCCCAACTCTCCCCGGCGCGAGCCCGACCCAAGCCCGACAGGCTCCTACATCATGATTCGACTCATCGCCGGCCTGGGCAACCCGGGCTCCGAATACGAAGGCACGCGGCATAACGCCGGGTTCCAGTGGATCAACGCCGCGGCGCGAGAGCTTGGCGCGCGCCTGGTGGCCGACCGCAGCTATTTCGGCCTGGCTGCGCGCGTGACGCGGCCGGCCGAGCCGCTGTGGCTGTTGCAGCCCATGACGTTCATGAACCTGTCGGGCAAATCGGTGGCGGCGTTGGCGCGCTTCTTCAAGATCGAGCCGCAAGAGATCTTGGTCGTGCACGATGACCTCGACCTGCTGCCCGGCAGCGTCAAGCTCAAATGCGGCGGCAGCCCGGGCGGCAACGGTGTGCGCGACATCGCAGCGCAAATGGGCAGTGCCGACTTCTGGCGCCTGCGCATCGGCATCGGCCACCCTGGCGACCGTGCGCAGGTGGTCGACTACGTGCTGCGCAAGCCACCGCAGGCTGAACGCGAGTTGATCGAAAAGGCCGTCCACGATTCGCTGCAAGCGCTGGATCTGTTGATCGACGGCCCGATGGAGCGGGCGATGATGAAGATCCACGCCAAGCCGCCACGCCCCAAACCGCCGGCTGCATACGCGCCGGCCCTGCCCAAACTCCCAGACGCGAGCACGCCGCCATGAAGCGATTCCTACTTGCACTCAGCCTGGTGGCAAGCGCCGCCAGCGCCCAAACCGTTTACCGCTGCGGCGACGGGAAGCAGTATTCGCAAACCCCCTGCCCCGGCGGCAAGGCGGTGATGGCAGACGATGCGCGCAGCGCCGAGCAGCAGCGCCAGGCCGCAGCGGCCGCGCGCGCCGACGCGCAACAGGCGAACGCGTTGGCCGCCGAGCGGCGCCAGCGCGAAGCGGCAGTCAAGGGGCAACTGGCGGCGGGCATCAAACCGGCGGCTCCAGCGGCCTCGGCCGCCAAGCCTCACAAGGCGAAGAAAAAGCCGCGCCCACGCAAGGCGGAGCCGACCGACGACAAATTGAGCGCGCCGGTCAAGGCGCCCGCGAGCCCCAAGAAGGGCAAGGTGGCCAAGGCCGCCTGACCTGCGGCCTGACCCGCCGCCTGACCCGTAACTTCAGGGCGTGTTGGCCTGCACCGCCTTCACCAGCCACAGGTACTTGGCCTGCAACTGTTGCCGCGTTTCCGGGTGGGCGGGGTCTAGCGGGATGCAGCTCACGGGGCAGACCTGCACACACTGCGGCTCATCGAAATGGCCCACGCACTCAGTGCATTTGGCCGGGTCGATCTGGTAAATCTCGGGGCCCAGGAAGATGGCTTCGTTCGGGCACTCGGGCTCGCAGACGTCGCAGTTGATGCACTCTTCAGTTATCAATAGCGCCATCGCTCGGCCTTCACTCCTGCGGCCGCGCCACGCGCTCGCGCAGGCGGCTGAGCACCGACGGTGCGACAAATTTGGAGACGTCGCCGCCGAGCGTGGCAATCTCGCGCACGAACGTGCCGCTGATGTACTGGTACTGGTCAGACGGAGTGAGGAACAGCGTTTCCACCTCGGGCATGAGTTGCCGGTTCATGCCGGCCATCTGGAATTCGTAATCGAAGTCGCTCATGGCGCGCAGGCCGCGCACCACCACGTCGCCGTGGTTGCCCACCACGAAGTCGCGCAGCAGGCCGCGAAACGGCATCACCTGCACGTTCGGATAGGGGTTGGCAATTTCGCGCGCCATGTCCAGCCGCTCGTCGATGGTGAACATGGTGCGCTTGTGGTGGCCCACTGCCACCGCCAGGATCAGCCGGTCGAACAAGTGCGCGGCGCGGCGCATCAGGTCTTCATGGCCCAGCGTCATCGGGTCGAACGTGCCGGGGTAGACGGCGGTCAAGGGCGTCACGGTGGTCAAGGTGGGGGCCTTTCTGGCAGGCTGGGCGCCGCGGCCGGATCAGTGTAGCCGCGCAGCAGGTGATAGTGCACCGCTCCCGCGCGCGCTTGGCGATGCAGCGTCAGGCCGTGAACGTCATCCGCCCAGGGCTTTGAATGCTCAAGGTAAATCAGGCCACCCAGG
Source organism: Burkholderiales bacterium (assembly GCA_031381955.1). Taxonomy (GTDB): domain Bacteria; phylum Pseudomonadota; class Gammaproteobacteria; order Burkholderiales; family Burkholderiaceae_C; genus Rubrivivax. The sequence goes on along the minus strand of JANMYI010000686.1, from coordinate 2,493 downwards.
CGCAACAAGGGCCGTGCCGCATCAACCGCGCGCAGCGCCAACGCGCTGTCAAAAGGCGGGTCCAGGAAGATGAGGTCGAAGCGCTCGCGCGGGCAGCGCGCCAGCCACGGCAGCGCATTGGCCTGCTCGATGCGCAGCGCCGTGGCGCCCAGGCGCTGTTGCGACGCGCGCAGGCTGTGCACCAGGGCCAACTGGCGCTCCAGCAACACCACTTCGGCCGCGCCGCGCGAGGCGGCCTCGAAGCCCAGCGCACCGCTGCCGGCAAAGGCATCCAGGCAACGCCAGCCGGTCAGGTCTTGCCCCAGCCAGTTGAACAGGGTTTCGCGCACACGGTCTGGTGTGGGCCGCAGGCCGGGCACATCGGCCACGGGCAACTTGCTGCGTTTCCACTGGCCGCCGATTAAACGGACTTCATGCTCCAGCACCCGCCGCACCGGGCCCGGGGCCGGCCGGTTATCGGCCCGCGGCGGCCTCACAGCCGCACCGCAATGCCGTCGCGCGCCAGCAGCGCCTTGGCCTGGCCGACAGTGAACTCGCCATAGTGAAAGATGCTGGCGGCCAGCACCGCATCCGCCCCACCCAGGCGGATGCCGGCAGACAAGTGCTCCAACGTGCCCACGCCGCCCGAGGCGATGACAGGCACGCTCACCGCGTCGCTCACCGCGCGCGTGAGCTCAAGGTCGAAGCCGATCTTGGTGCCGTCGCGGTCCATGCTGGTGAGCAAGATCTCGCCGGCACCCTGCGCGGCCATTTGCCGCGCCCACGCCACCGCATCCAGGCCGGTGTTCTGGCGTCCGCCATGGGTGTACACATCCCAGCCCGGGCCGCGCTGCGCCAGATCAGCGCCGCGCCGGGTTTTGGCGTCGATGGCCACCACGATGCACTGCGCGCCGTATTTGTCGGCCGCGTCGCGGATCACCTGCGGCTGGGCCACCGCGGCCGAGTTGAAGCTGACCTTGTCGGCCCCGGCGTTGAGCAGCCGGCGCACATCGGCCACGCTGCGCACGCCGCCGCCCACGGTGAGCGGAATGAAGACCTGGTCGGCCACCGCCTCGATGATGTGCAGGATGACGTCGCGCGCGTCGCTGGTGGCGGTAATGTCCAGGAACGTCAACTCATCAGCCCCCTGCTCGTTGTAGCGCGCGGCAATTTCCACCGGGTCGCCGGCGTCGCGCAGGCCAACGAAATTCACGCCCTTGACGACGCGCCCGCCCGTCACATCAAGGCACGGGATGATGCGTTTGGCCAGCATCAGGCTTGCGTTCTTAGCGCGTCCGCGCGCGCTTGCGCGGCAGTGAAGTCGAGCGCGCCGGTGTAGATGGAACGCCCGCAGATCACGCCCGCCACACCGTCGTCTTCCACTGCGCACAAACGTTCGATGTCAGCCATGCCTGAAAGCCCGCCCGAGGCGATGACCGGGATGCTCAGCGCGCGCGCCAGTTTCACCGTGGCCTCGATGTTCACGCCGCTGAGCATGCCGTCGCGGCCGATGTCGGTGTAGATCACCGACTCCACGCCGTAGTCTTCGAACTTCTTGGCCAGGTCGACCACCTCGTGGCCGGTGAGCTTGCTCCAGCCGTCGGTGGCGACCTTGCCATCCTTGGCGTCCAGACCCACGATGATGTGGCCGCCGAACGCAGTGCAGGCGTCGCGCAAAAAGCCCGGGCTCTTGACGGCGGCGGTGCCGATGATCACGAAGCTCAGGCCGTCGTCCAGATAGCGCTCGATGGTGTCCAGGTCGCGCAGGCCGCCGCCGAGCTGCACCGGGATCTCGCCGCCCACTTCGGCCAGGATGGCTTTCACCGCCGCTTCATTCACCGGCTTGCCGGCAAAGGCACCGTTCAGGTCAACCAGGTGCAAGTGGCGCGCACCCGCATCGAGCCAGCGCCGCGCCATGGCAGCGGGGTCTTCGCCGAAGGTGGTGGCGGCATTCATGTCGCCCTGTTGCAGGCGGACGCATTTGCCGTCCTTCAAGTCGATGGCGGGAATCAGCAGCATGGCTTGTGCAGATGAGGGGTGAGGGTTCAGGGCTTCCAGGCCAGGAAGTTGCGGTACAGGGCCAGGCCCTGCGCTGCGCTCTTCTCGGGGTGGAACTGGGTGGCGAAAATGTTATCCCGTGCCACCGCGCTGGTAAAGCGGCCACCGTAATCAGTGAGACCTACGCTGTGCGCGGGGTTGGCAGGTTGGGCGTAGAAGCTGTGGACGAAGTAGAAATACGAGCCATCCGCCACGCCTTGCCACAGCGGGTGCGCGGCCGTGCCGCCGGCCTGCGCTTGCCACACCTGGTTCCAGCCCATTTGCGGCACTTTGTAACGGCTGCCATCTTCTTGCAAGCGGCCCTCAAGGCGGAATTTCAACACCCGCCCGGCAATCAGGCCCAGGCCCGGTGTGTCTTGCTCCTCGCTGTGGTCGAGCAGCATCTGCATGCCCACGCAGACACCAAACAGAGGCTTGTGAGCGGCCGCGTGCAAGACAGCGTCCTTCAGACCGGAG
>JANMYI010000676.1:0-6864 GCA_031381955.1 Burkholderiales bacterium | reverse complement strand
GGGCAGCTTGCCCTTCACCGCCGCGCCCATGGCCTTCAGGCCGGCAGCGCAGGCCTTGAACAAGGGCGAGCGCATCTATTCGCTGGGCAACCCGCTGGACGTGGGTTTTGCGGTGGTCGAAGGCACCTACAACGGCCTGGTGTAGCGCAGCTACTTGCCGCAGATCTTCTTTGGCGGCGCGCTCTGGGCTGCCAGATCGTGTGGACGCAGCAGGGCACGCTGTGGCTCGGGCACGAGAGCGCGGCCGTGCTCGCGGTCGTCGGTGCCTTCTTCGGCGGGCTGGCGCTCAGTGCCTGGGGCTTCAGCGCGCGCATCGAACGCAGTGCGCAGCCGGCGCGCTGGTACGTGGCGTGCGAAGCGGTGATCGGTGTGTGGAGTCTCGCGCTGATCGCGCTGCCGACGCTGGCCGCGCCGGGGCTGCTTGCGGTCACCGGCGCACAGCCCAGTGCGCCGCGGCAATGGGCGGTGGCCTTCGCCGGCACCTTCGTGTTGCTGTTGCCGGCGACGATGGCCATGGGCGCGACGCTGCCGGCAATGGAGCGGGTGCTGGCGCGCTGGCACGGCCGCGGCGCCGCGCTGGCCGCGCTGTACGCCGGCAACACGGCCGGCGCGGTGCTCGGCATGCTCGCGGCGGCGTTCTGGCTGGTGCCGGCGTTGGGCTTGACGCGCACTGCCGTGGTCTGCGCGCTACTCAACCTGGTCTGCGCAGCGATCGCATGGCGATGGCATGGCGATCACCGGCGGCACCGCACCGGTCGTCCGCGCCGCGCCAGGTACCGCTGCCGATGGCCTCGCTGCGCTCAGCGGTGCCGCTGTTGCTGCTCGCGGCCACCGGCTGTCTGGGCAATTGGCTACGAGGTGCTGGTCGTGCGCGTGTTGAGCCAGGTCACCGAGAACACCGTGTATACGTTTGCGCTGCTTCTGGCCACCTACCTCGTCGGCACGGCGCTCGGTGCCGCGGCCTGGCAACGCTGGCGCGCGCCGTGCACAGTCACGCCCGCGGGCGCACAGCGCACGCTCGTGGATGCACACGACGGCCTGCTGTGGGCACTGGCGGGGGCCTGCCTGTTCGGCGTGATCGCGCTGGGGCTCGCGCCGCAGATCAAGACCTTCACGTTGCATTGGCTGGGAGCAAGCCTTGCGAGCGCGCTGATTGCCGAAGCGATGCTGGCCGCACTCGCCTTCCTGCCCGCCACCTGCGTCAGGGGCGCCTTGTTCAGCCAGTTAAGCCGAAGCGCATTGGCGCAAGGCACGAGCTTGGGCCATGCGCTGGCCGCCAACACGCTGGACGCGGCCTTCGCGCCACCGCTGTTCGGCGTGCTGCCGGCGCTCGGCGCCAAGGCGGCGCTGCTCGGCGTGGTCGGCGGCTATCTGCTGCTGTCGCTGTCACGGTCGGTGCGTGGGCCGACCTGGCTGCGCGCCGCTGCCACGGCGGCGGTCGCGCTCGCCACACCGCCGCTGACGCTGGTGGACGTCCCCCAGGGCGGCCGCCTGCTGCACCACCTCGAAGGGCCGGCCGCGGCGGTGAGCGTGGTCGAAGACGCGCAGGCCGTCTCGCGCCTGCACATCAACAACCGCCAGCAAGAAGGCAGCAGCCACAGCCTGGTCGCCGACGCGCGCCAGGCCCTGCTGCCGCTGCTGCTGCACCCGGTACCGCGGCGCGCCTTGTTCCTCGGCCTGGGCACCGGCGTCACCGCGGCCTCGGCGGCCGAGGACGCGCAACTGCAAGTGGATGTGGTCGAGCTGCTGCCCGAGGTGATCGAAGCGTCGCGCCACTTCACCGGTTCGTTTGCCGTCGCCCCGCGCCTGCGCATCGTGGCCGCCGACGCGCGGCGCTATGTGCGCACATCAAGCGAGCGCCACGACCTCGTCGTCGCCGACAACTTCCACCCCGCACGCAGCGGCTCGGGCCCGCTCTATACCGTCGAGCACTTTCGGGCGATCGAGCAGCGCCTGGCCGAAGGCGGCTTGTTCTGCCAGTGGCTGCCACTGCACCAGCTCGACATCGGCACGCTGCGCAGCTTCGTCGAGGTCTATCCGCAGGCCTGGGCGGTGCTGGCGACGAACAGCCTGGAGACGCCGGTGCTCGGCTTGATCACGCGGTGCGGCGGCGGCCGCTTCGATGCGGCCGCGGTGAGCCGCCGCGTGCAGACGACAAGGTTGCCGCGCGCGCCGGCGCAGTTCGGCCTGCACGACGAGCTTGCAGTGCTCGGCAGCTTCGTCGCCGGGCCGAAAGCGTTGGCGCGCCTGGCCGGCGATGCGCCCGTCAACACCGACGACCATCCGGTGGTGACCTACCGTGCGCCGCGCATCACCTTCGTGCCCGATTCACTGCCGGCCGAGCGCCTGATCGAGCTGCTGCGCACGCTCGATCTCGCAGCCGACGAGGTGCTGCCGGCCGACGCCGATGCCAACACGCGCGCTCGCCTGGTGGCGTACTGGCGCGCACGCGATCGCTTCATCGCGTTCGGCCAGGATGTGCAGCCGACGAGGGACGCGCGCCGCATGCTGGCGCAGGTGCGCGAGCCGCTGCTCGAGGTGCTGCGCCTGAGCCCAGAGTTTCGCCCCGTCTACGACCCGCTGCTGCGCCTGGCGGCAGCGCTGGCGACAGCCGATACCGCCGCTGCTCGACGCTTGCTGAGCGACCTGATGCAGGTGCAACCGGCACGGCCGGAAGCGGCGCAGGCGCTGCAAGCGTTGCCAAGCGCCCCGCCGTGACGAACCATGCCCGAACAAAACGCCGCAGGGCTGCCGGACGGTCGAACGCTAATTGGCAGCGTGAATCCCGTGGCGGCGAGGCGGCCATCGGCGGTGTCGAAGTACAGCGCGCGTAGGCGAGTCTCGCCCAGCTTGCGCGGCCCAGCGCCGCTCGCACCGCATAGGCCTGCTCGGCGCTCACCTGGAGCTTGATTTCGACTTCGGGCGTGTCCTAACGATGGGCGGCAGTTAACACTTTTGTGCTGCATCAGATGCGGCAATGAAAAAAGCCCGCCGAAGGGCGGGCTGGGTGGCTGGCGACTGCGGCCTCAACGCTGGCGCGTGCGCGCCTTCCAGGCCAGTGCGCCCAGGCCAAGCGCCATCAAGGCGTAAGTCGAAGGCTCAGGAATCGCTGGCATCGGAACCGGCGGCGGATCGCCATCGCGCGGCACCGACACGTCGGTGGCGGCCACGGCGCCGAAGGTGACGTTGTCGAACAAGGTCTGGTCAGACAGGCCCTTGAAGATCACTGATTTGGCCTCGCCGGCAAAGCCCACCGAACCCGTGCCCCAGGTGCAGAAAAAATCGTTCGCGCCGCAGGTGGCGGTGGCTGACAACAAGGCCGTGCCCAATTCGCTGCCGCTTCCGTTCACGTCTGAGAACACCGTCACGCTGGCGTTGGAGGCGATGGTGGCGTAGCGGAAAGCGAAGCCGGTGGTGAAGCCGTCAGCGAAGTTCAAGGTGGCCGTGTTGCCGCTCAGGAACACCAGCGCGGCCACGCCAGAAGGCGTGTTGCTGAAGGCACCCTGGCCGTGAAAGTCGGGCAGGATGCGCTGGATGGCCGTGGCGCCGGGGTTGAAGCTGACGTTGTAGTCGGGCCCCACGTTGCCGGAGGCCGCGGCGCCGCCGTTGTAGTACTGCAGGATGTCGGCGTTGAGGAAGTCGTCGCTGACGTCAGCCCGGAGGATGTTTTCGAACCCCAGGCCGACCACGAGGAAGGCGGATTGAGCGGCAGCGGGCAATGTGATGGCCAGGGCCGCCGAGGTGAGCAGGGGCTTGATGAAATGCATGTCTTTCCTTGGTTATGTGTGGGCACGTGCAATGCCGCCCACTTATTGAACGTCGCTATGAAGAAATGTAGCGACCTCCCCCGGCGGGAAGGAGCCGCATCCCCCCTTTGATTAGGGGGAGGATCGACCCCGGGTGCGCGGTAGCTGGCGACACACCTCATTACAAACCGTGCTGTAACAGTGGCGCCACCGCAAGTGCGCTGCCGCAACGCGGCAGGCGCCGTTCAGGACGTAAAAAGCGCGATGCGAGAATCGAGCCGATGCGTGCGACGTTGACCCTCACCCGCCCCGACGATTGGCACCTGCACCTGCGCGATGGCACCGCCCTGGCGGCCGTGGTGCCGCACACCGCACGGCAGTTCGCGCGCGCCATCGTCATGCCCAACCTGAAGCCGCCCATCACCACGGCGGCGGCGGCGTTGGCCTACAAGCAACGCATCCTGGCGGCCGTGCCCGCGGGCACGGGCTTCGAGCCACTGATGACGCTGTACCTGACCGACCAGCTCGCGCCCGATGAAATCGTGCGCGCCAAGGCGGCTGGCGTGGTGGCGGTGAAGCTGTACCCGGCGGGCGCCACCACCAACAGCGACGCCGGCGTGACCGATGTTCGCAAGACCCACGCCACGCTCGAAGCCATGCAGCGCCACGGCCTGCTGCTGCTGGTGCACGGCGAGGTGACCGACTCGGCGGTGGACGTGTTCGACCGCGAGGCGCGCTTCATCGAGCAGGTGTTGCAGCCGCTGCGGCGCGATTTTCCGGCGCTGAAAATCGTCTTCGAACACATCACCACGCGCGAAGCCGCGCAGTACGTGGCGCAGGAAGGTGCGATGACGGCAGCGACGATCACCGCGCACCACCTGCTGTTCAACCGCAATGCCTTGTTCAGCGGCGGCCTGCGCCCGCACCTGTATTGCCTGCCGGTGCTCAAACGTGAAGAGCACCGCCTGGCGCTGGTGGCGGCGGCCACATCGGATTCACCGAAATTCTTTCTTGGCACCGACAGCGCGCCGCACGCCGCACACCTGAAGGAACACGCCGCGGCCTGCGCGGGCTGCTACACGGCGCTGGCCGCCATCGAGTTGTATGCACAAGCGTTCGAAGCCGCCGGCGCGCTGCACCACTTGGAAGGTTTTGCCAGCCACCATGGGCCTGACTTTTACGGCTTGCCGCGCAATGCCGGGCACATCACCCTGAAGCGCGAGCCCTGGGTGGTGCCTGAAACATTGATCTACGGCGATGCGCAGTTGAAACCGCTGTGCGCCGGCGAAACCCTGAACTGGAAACTCGATGCTTGAAAAGCAGCCGCGCATTGCCTTGCTCATCGACGCGGACAACTCACCCTGCGCCAAGATCGACGTCATCCTGGCGGAATTGTCCAAGCTCGGCGTGGCCAACATCCGCCGCGCCTACGGCAACTGGACCAAGCCCGGCTTGAAGGGTTGGGCCGGCGTGCTGCACGACTACGCCATTCGGCCGGTGCAGCAGTTCGACTACAGCAAGGGCAAGAACGCCACCGACATGGTGATGGTGATCGAGGCCATGGAGCTGCTCTACACCGATTCGCCCGACGCCTACGGCATCGTGTCGTCAGACAGCGATTTCACGCCCATGGTGATGCACTTGCGCGCCAAGGGTGCGGCGGTGTATGGCTTCGGCGCGCAGCGCACGCCCATGCCCTTCGTCAACGCCTGCTCGCGCTTTCTGTACCTTGAACACCTGGGCCAACCGGTGGCCGAAGACGCCCCCGCGCCCAAGCCCGCGCGGCGCACACGCAAGCCCAAGGCGCAGCCCGATGCGCCAGCCGCGCCGGTGGCTGACGCGGTAGAAGGCGAGACCGTCGTGCCCGCCGGCGCGGCGGCCCGGCTGGACAGCACTGCGCTCAAGCGCGATGCCCGCCTGGTGGGCCTGTTGCGCACCGCCGTCGACTCCGTGGTGGGCGAAGACGGCTGGGCCCAGCTTGGCGCGGTGGCCCAGCAAATCGGCAACCAGACCTCGTTCGACGCCCGCAACTACGGCTACCGCAAGCTGATCGACCTGATCGACGCCACCCAGTTGTTCGACCTCGACCGCCGCGGCACGCAATTCGTGCTGCGCGACAAGCGCCTGGCACGCAGCTATTCAGAAGGTAAGAAACCCTCGATCGACAGGTAGCGCTCGCCGGTGTCGTAGTTGAAGCCCAGCACGCGCGCGCCGGCGCCCAGCTCGGGCAGTTTTTGCGCAATCGCGGCCAGCGTGGCGCCGCTGGAAATCCCCACCAGCAGCCCTTCTTCGCGGGCGCAACGGCGCGCCATTTCGCGCGCGGGTTCAGCGTCGACCTGGATCACGCCGTCGAGCAACTCGGTGCGCAAATTGGCGGGGATGAAGCCCGCGCCGATGCCCTGAATGGGGTGCGGCGAAGGCGCGCCGCCGCTGATCACCGGCGAAGCGCTGGGCTCCACCGCAAACACCTTCAGCTTCGGCCAGCGCGCCTTCAGCACCTGGGCGCAGCCGCTCAAATGGCCACCGGTGCCCACGCCGGTGATGAGCGCGTCGAGCCCTTCGGGAAAGTCATGCGCAATCTCTTCGGCCGTGGTGCGCGCATGCACCGCGATGTTGGCCGGGTTGTCGAACTGTTGCGGCATCCAGCCACCGGGCGTTTGCGCCAGCAGTTCCTGCGCGCGCGCAATGCAGCCCTTCATGCCCTTTTCGCGCGGCGTCAGCTCGAAGCGCGCGCCATAGGCCAGCATCAAGCGGCGGCGCTCGATGCTCATGCTGTCGGGCATCACCAGCACCAGCGCATAGCCCTTCACCGCGGCCACCATCGCCAGGCCGATGCCGGTGTTGCCCGAGGTGGGTTCGATGATCGTGCCGCCGGGCTTGAGCGCGCCGCTGCGGTCAGCGTCTTCCACCATCGCCAGCGCGATGCGGTCTTTGATCGAGCCACCGGGGTTGGCGCGCTCTGACTTGATCCACACCTGGGCCTGCGCGCCGAACAGCTTGTTGATGCGGATGTGCGGGGTGTTGCCGATGCTCTGCAGCACGTCGTCGAACCTCATGATCTGCCTCCAAAGTGCAGGATGAACAAGCCGCGATAATCGCACGGTGAAGCAAGCCAGAC
>JANMYI010000654.1:0-1679 GCA_031381955.1 Burkholderiales bacterium | reverse complement strand
TCGGTGGCATCAAAGTGAACACCGCCAACGGCTGGTTCGCCGCGCGGCCGTCCGGCACCGAGAACATCTACAAGATCTACGCCGAAAGCTTTGTCGGCGCGGAACACCTGCAGCGCATCTTGCAAGAGGCGCAGGCCATCGTCAATGCGGCGATTTCCCCTGCGCCGCCACGGTGAAAGTCAATGACTCCGAAAGACCCCATGTCCAACCCGCTGACCCCCGATACCCTGCAGAAGATGCACGCCTACTGGCGTGCTTCGAACTACCTGTCGGTCGGGCAGATCTACCTGCAAGACAACCCGCTGCTCGAGCGCCCGCTCACGCTCGCAGACATCAAGCCGCGCCTGCTGGGTCATTGGGGCACGACGCCGGGCTTGAATCTTCTCTACGTTCACCTGAACCGGTTGATCAAGGACAACGACCTGAACATGATTTACGTCATCGGCCCGGGCCACGGCGGGCCGGGCATCGTGGCGCACAGTTACCTGGAAGGTTCGTACACCGAGCATTACCCGGCCATCGAGCGCAACCGCAGCGGCCTGCTGCGGCTGTTGCGCCAGTTCTCGTGGCCGCAGGGTATTCCCAGCCACGTGTCGCCCGAGGTGCCGGGCTCGATTCATGAAGGTGGAGAGTTAGGCTATTCCTTGGCCCACGCGTATGGGGCGGCTTTCGACAATCCCGACCTCATCGTCGCCTGCGTCGTCGGTGACGGCGAGGCCGAGACCGGTGCACTGGCCACCAGTTGGCATTCCAACAAATTCCTGAACCCCGCGCGCGACGGCGCGGTGCTACCGATCCTGCACCTCAATGGCTACAAGATCGCCAACCCCACGGTGCTGGCACGCATCAGCCGCGAGGAACTGACCGATCTGATGCGTGGCTACGGCCACGAGCCGCATTACGTCGAGGGCGACGACCCGGCGCTGGTGCACCAGGCGTTGGCCGGCACGCTGGATGCGGTGCTGGCGCGAATTCAGCAGATTCAACGCGAGGCGCGATCCCTCGACGCGGGGCAGTCGCCGCAGCGCCCGCGCTGGCCGATGATCGTCTTGCGCACGCCGAAGGGCTGGACCGGGCCCAAGCTCGTCGATGGCAAACCGGTTGAAGGCAGTTGGCGCTCGCACCAGGTGCCGATCGCCGAGTTCAAGACCGCCGGGCATGTGCAGCAGCTCGAAGGCTGGCTCAAGAGTTACCGGCCCGACGAGCTGTTCGACGAGCGCGGCGCATTCCTGGAGGAACTGGCCGTGCTCGCACCGACGGGCCAGCGCCGCATGGGCAGCAACCCGCACGCCAACGGGGGCGCGTTGCTGAAGCCGCTGGACATGCCTTCCTTCCGCGTCTATGCCGTGGCGGTGCCGGTCCCCGGGGCAGTGGACGCCGAGGCCACACGCGTCCTGGGCAAGTTCCTGCGCGACGTGATGAGGCTGAACCTGAAGGCGGCCAACTTCCGCCTCTTCGGCCCCGATGAAACCGCGTCGAACCGGCTGGATGCCGTGTTCGAGGTGTCCGGCAAGACCTGGCTCGACGGCGTGCAGGAGGAGCGTGACAACCACCTCAGCGCCAACGGCCGCGTGATGGAAGTGTTGAGCGAACACCTGTGCGAAGGCTGGCTCGAAGGCTATCTGCTCACCGGCCGCCACGGGCTGTTCTCGTGCTACGAGGCCTTCATCCACATCATC
>JANMYI010000644.1:0-3896 GCA_031381955.1 Burkholderiales bacterium | reverse complement strand
GCCAGCGTCACATGACCGCCGTGTGGCCAACCCTTGAAGCGATCCACCGCAAACGTCAGGCCGCTGGAGCCTTCAGTTAGATAGGGCGTGTCGATCTGCGCCAGGTTGCCCAGGCAGACGATCTTGGTGCCCGGCCCAGCGCGGGTGATGAGCGTCTTCATCTGCTTCGGGCTCAGGTTCTGCGCCTCGTCGATGATGACGAACTTGTTCAGGAAGGTGCGCCCGCGCATGAAGTTCAGGCTTTTGATCTTGATCTTGCTGCGCACCAGGTCATTGGTGGCGGCGCGGCCCCATTCGCCGGCGCCGGAATCGCTGCGCGACAGCACTTCGAGGTTGTCGTCCAGCGCACCCATCCAGGGGCCCATTTTTTCTTCTTCCGTGCCGGGCAGGAAGCCGATGTCTTCGCCCACCGGCACGGTGACGCGGGTGACGATGATTTCGCTGAAGCGCCGGTCATCAAGCACCTGGTTCAGGCCGGCGGCCAGGCTCATCAGCGTCTTGCCCGAGCCGGCGGTGCCGGTGAGGGTGATGAAGTCGCAGTCAGGGTCCATCAGCAAATTCAGCGCGAAGTTCTGTTCGCGGTTGCGCGAGCTCACACCCCAAATAGCGTTCTTGGCGTGGCTGTAGTCGCGCAGCGTGCGCAGCACGGCATGCTTGCCGGTGATTTCAGCCACGCGCGCGTACAACGGCGCCGCACCCGGGGTTTCGAGGTAGACAAACTGGTTGACCAGCAGCGTGGGCACCAGGGGGCCGGTGATGCGGTAATAGGTCTGGCCGCCTTGCTGCCAGCTTTCCATCGTCTTGCCGTGGCGATCCCAAAAATCAGCCGGCAAGGCCAGCACGCCGGTGTAGAGCAGATCACCGTCGTCGAGCGTCTTGTCGTTGAAATAATCTTCCGCAGCCAGGCCCAGGGCACGGGCCTTGATGCGCATGTTGATGTCTTTGCTGACCAACACCACATCGCGCCCGGCGTGCTGTTCACGCAGGGCCTGCACCACGCCCAGGATCTGGTTGTCGGCCTTGCCGATGGGCAAGCCTTCGGGCAGCTTGGCGTCGAGCATCAGCGTTTGAAAGAACAGCCGCCCGCCGGCTTCACGGTGGCCGGTGCGCGCCAGGCTGATGCCGGCGGTGGGCTCGCCGATGCCGTCGCTCGCCAGGCCATCGAGTGATCGGCTGACCTGCCGCGCATTGCGCGCCACCTCGCTCAAGCCCTTCTTGTGGTTGTCAAGCTCTTCGAGCGTGATCATGGGCAGGTAAATGTCGTGCTCGTCAAAGCGGAACAGCGACGTCGGGTCGTGCATGAGCACGTTGGTGTCGAGCACGAAAAGCTTGCTCGGGCCGCCGCCGCGCCCGCGTTTCAGCACCGGCTTGGGCGCGGGGGGCTTGTATGGCGCGGCCTCGTGGTGGTAGCTGGGCAGGGCCGTGCGCGGCGCGACGGGTGGCGCTGCGGCCACGCTGGGGTCGAACAGATCCAGCGTGTCGGGCAACGCCGGCTCGCCGGCGCGGGAGGCGGCCGAGCGCGCTTTCGGCGGGCGCGGCGCGGCCTGGGCCTCGACGTCGGCGCTGGCGAGTTGATCGGCTTTCTTCGAAGGCGGCTTGGGCAGCGGCATGTGGGGGCGCTCGGAGAATGAAAAACGCCGGCGCGTCAGGCCGGCGGGTGGTCAAACGGTAGGCGGCGTTGAGGCTGGTGACTGCAACTCAAGTGGCCTTTTTCTTCAGCGCCTTGACCTGCGCCAGCACTTCATCAACGTGGCCGGCCACCTTGATGCCACGCCATTCGGCGCGCAGCACGCCTTGGGCATCAATGAGAAAGGTGCTGCGCTCGATGCCCTTGACCTTCTTGCCGTACATGATCTTGTTCTTCACCACGCCAAACATGTGACACAGCTTTTCTTCGGTGTCGGCGATCAGTTCAAACGGCAATTCAAGACTTTGGCGGAACTTGTCATGCGACGCCATGTTGTCGCGCGACACACCAAACACCACCGCGCCGGACTTGACGAATTCCTTGTGCTTGTCGCGGAACTGCATGGCTTCCGTGGTGCAACCCGGGGTGGCGTCCTTGGGGTAAAAGTACAGCACCACGGCCTGGCCCAAAAACGACGACGGCGTGAACTTCACGCCGCCGGTCGCCGGGGCTTCAAATTCCGGGAGGGGCTTGTTGACGACAGGGGTCATGGGTCGCGGCTCTCGAAGACTACTGCCTGTTGCAGATTGGCCCGTTGCAGGCCTAACCAGTGATTATAGGTTCAACTGCGTCTCGGCCCAGGCTAGCCGCGCCGCGCCGCCGTTTACCCTGCTGGCGCGACCAGCAAGGCCGCCAGCACGCGCCGGCCTTCGCTGGCCAACACGTTGAAGGTGCGGCAGGCGGCAGCGGTGTCCATGGTTTCGATGCCGACGCGCCGCTCGATCAGCCCGCGGTACAGCGCCGGTGCAATGAATTGCAACCGCGCGCCACTGCCAAAGATCACCAACTCGGGCTGCAAGGCCAGGGTGCGCTCGAAGTGCGCCGCTGTCAGCTGCGTGACATGCGCGGGCCCCCAGGCCTGCACCGTGCCTTGCCAGGGCACAAGGATGCTTTGGCTGTGGTCGCTGCCACCCACGCGCACCAGGCCCGGCTCGCAACGGGTGATGGTGTTCACGCCCTCGGCGGTGTCGGGTTGGAACTTCATGCCGCACCTTTGTGGCCGGTGTCGTTGGGAACAGTGCTCATGGTTAAATTCTATGTTTGCGATGCGGCCACACGCCGCACCGCAATAGCTCAGAGAGTCCTTCGTGAAGCCCATCCTCAAATCCAGCAAACTCGCCAACGTCTGCTATGACATCCGTGGCCCGGTGCTGGACAAAGCCCGCCAGATGCAGGAAGAGGGCCACAAGATCGTGCAACTGAACATCGGCAACCTGTCCGTGTTCGGCTTTGAGCCGCCAGACGAGATCGTGCAGGACATGATCCGCAACCTGCCCGCCAGCGCCGGCTACACCGACAGCAAGGGCCTGTTCGCGCCGCGCAAGGCGGTGATGCAGTACGCCCAAGAGAAGCACATCGCCGGCGTCGGCATTGACGACGTTTACCTGGGCAACGGCGCCTCCGAACTGATCGTGATGAGCCTGAACGCCTTGCTCGACGAAGGCGACGAAGTGTTGGTGCCCGCGCCCGACTACCCGCTGTGGACGGCCGCGGTGTCGCTCTCGGGCGGCAAGCCGGTGCACTACCTGTGCGACGAAGCGGCCGACTGGGCCCCGGCCATTGACGACATCAAGGCCAAGATCAATGCGCGCACGCGCGCCATCGTCGTCATCAACCCGAACAACCCCACCGGTGCGCTGTACCCCACCGAGCTGTTGTTGCAGATCGTTGAATTGGCGCGGCGGCACCAGCTCATCGTGCTGGCCGACGAGATCTACGACAAGACTTTGTACGACGACCACAGCCACACCAGCATCGCCAGCCTGGCTGACGACGTGCTGTTCGTCAGCTTCAACGGCCTGAGCAAGAACTACCGCGCCTGCGGCTACCGCGCGGGTTGGATGATCGTCTCGGGCGACAAGCGCCATGCGCGCGACTACATCGAAGGCCTGAACATGCTGGCGTCGATGCGGCTGTGTGCCAACACGCCCGGGCAGTTGGCGATCCAGACTGCGCTGGGCGGCTACCAAAGCATCAAGGACCTGGTCGCACCCAACGGGCGGTTAACCCGCCAGCGCGACCTGGCCTACCAGTTGCTCAGCAGCATGCCCGGCGTGAGCGTGGTGAAGCCCAAGGCCGCGCTGTACATGTTCCCGCGGCTGGACGCGAAGATGTACCCGATCACCGACGATCAGCAATTCGCCTACGACTTGCTGGCCGAGGAAAAGGTGCTGATCGTGCAGGGCACCGGCTTCAACTGGACGGCGCC
>JANMYI010000642.1:0-3145 GCA_031381955.1 Burkholderiales bacterium | reverse complement strand
CGGCAGCGTCGTCGTTCAGCACCGCGCGGCCGTTGACGCGCAGGGTTTCGTCCACGCCCGGGATCATGAACAGCAGCCCGGCGCGGCCGGTGGCGATGATGTTGCGCAGGCTGTCCAGCCGCCGGTTGCCGGGTGCATCAGGGATGCGCAAGGTGTGCGCGTCAACGACCTGAATGAAGCCCGGTGCGCCGCCGCGCGGTGAGGCATCCATCAATCCATCGACCGAAGCCGTGGCCAGCACCACGAAGGGCGACAGCTCGATGAAGCGCGCGCAATGCTCGTCGAGCGCGGCCAATTGCTTGCGCACGGCGCGCTCGGCCGGCGGCGGGTACAGGCGCTCGAGCGCGGCCAGGGTGTCGATCATGGGCTCATGCTAGCGCGCCAAAGCAGCGCGGCGTTGCGGCAAGATGCGCACCACCCCACCATCGAAAGAGCAGACCATGCCCTACCGCCACATGATCGTCGAGCAAGACGGCGCTGCCGACTGGATCACCCTGAACCGGCCCGAGCAACTCAACGCGCTCACGCCCGAGTCACTGGCCGAACTGAACGACTACTTCGAGCGCGCGCTCACCAACCTGGCCGTGCGGGTGGTTGTGCTGCAAGGCGCCGGCCGCGCCTTTTGTGCCGGGCTGGATCTGAAGGCCTCCAGCGGCAACCTGAACCGCGACCCCGCCGCCCTGCTGCACAGCCAGCGCAACTTCAGCGGCCTGGTGATGCGCATGCGGCGCTGCCCGCAACCCATCATCGGCCTGATCAACGGCCATGCCGCGGGCGGCGGTTTTTCCATCGCACTAGGCTGCGATGTGCGCATCGCGGCTGAAGACATGAAGATGAACGCGGCCTTCATCAAGATCGGCCTGAGCGGCTGTGAGATGGGTGCCAGCTACCACCTGCCGCGCCTGGTGGGCACCTCGGTGGCGGCCGAGCTGCTGTACACCGGCCGCTTCATCGACGCGCAACGCGCGCTGCGCGTGGGCTTGGTGTCAGACGTGGTGCCGCTGGATCAACTGAAGGCCGCCGGCAAGGCCTTGGCCGACGACATGCTGGCCACCTCGCCCATGGGCCTGCGCCTGACCAAGGAATGCTTCTGGGCCGCGGTGGACGGCAACGACCTGCCCAGCGTGGTGGCCCTGGAAGACCGCAACCAGGTGCTGGGGGTGCTGAGCGGCAATCTGGAGGAAGGCATGAAGGCGTTCATGGAGAAGCGCAAGCCGACCTACCCTGTGTGAAATCGTGCCCGGCGCCGCAGTGACGTCATTTGTTCGTTTTGACATCAGCGTGGCTTTGCCGTATCTTCTCGGCCATGAACGACGTTGCCACCCTCGCCCCGCCCAAAGCCACGACCTTGCGGCTGGCCGCGCCCTTGCAAGAGGGCTTGGCCTTGCTGCAAGGCGTGTCGGGCAAGCCCATGAACCGCATGGTCAACGAAGCGGTGCAGGCCTATCTGGAAAAGCGCAGCGCCGAAGTGGTGGCCGAACTGAGCCAGACCCTGGCCCGAGTGCAAGCCTGGCGCCGCAGCGACCCTGGCTTTGAGCAGGCGATCGAAGATCTTGTTGACGCCGAAGCACGGCATGCGAAGGGCGACCCGTTAGAAGGCCAGCAACGCGCAAGCACCGGGCCGGCGCAGTCCGAAATTCAAGCACTGCTGCGTGGCTGATCAGCGCGCTGGCAGCGGCCCGGACTGGGACGCCGACAGCCCGCAACTGCGCAGCAACCTGCGCCAGGTGCTGCACGGCATTCGCGCAGACATGCTTGCGCGCCAACGCCCCACCCTGGCCTGGGCGCGCAAGTGGCATGCCGGCTGCATGGCCGGCCTGCAAGTTCCCAACCCCAAGCTCGTGGGCCACTTTCGCGGCGAACCCGGGCTGAAGACTTATCGCGTTGACGTGCAAGGCATGCCAGGCACGGCGCCGGCCAAGCTGGCGGCTGAATTGAAACGTTATGAACAGCGCTTGCGCCGCGCCGTGGCGGCGCTCGATGCGCGCTACCCAAGCAGCGAAACCCTTGATGAAGATGGCCTGGCTGCGGCCATCGACCTGGCCGCCTGGGCCCATGCCGAATGGGTGCGCATGCACCCCTTTGCCAACGGAAACGGCCGCACCGCGCGGCTGTGGGCCAATGGCTTGCTCATGCGCTACGGCCTGCCGCCCGTGCTGCGCTTGCGCCCGCGGCCTGACGGCGCTTATGCCGCTGCGGGCCGCGCCGCCATGGCGGGCAACTGGCAGGCCACGGCGCTGCTTTTGCTGGGCCTGATGCAGCGGGGCTGACAGCCCAGCGCGAGGCGGCTAACGGCCGCCAGCCGGCCGGCGAAAGTCGTTCTCCATCCACGCCTGTGCGCTGCTGGCGTTGAGCTTGAAGCCGGCCGCCACGCGCACTTGCGCCAATTGCTCGCCCGCCGCGTCGGCCGCCGCCAGCAGCGCATGCGGGTCATCGTCGTCAGGCACGACGTCCAGCGTCACGTCGATGCGCGCCCCCGCTGCTGAAGTGATGCTCAGCGCCTTGTGCAGCAGCGCATGCTGATGCTGTTCATGCCGGCGCACCACCTCGGCCGCCGTCTTCACCAGGGTGTTGAAGGCCCCCGTGTCCAGCGGTTTGGGGTTGCGCTTGTCACGCCCCATGGTCCATGGCCCCACCAGCGCGGGCTCGGGTTCGCCTTGCTTGAACATTTCAACCGCCCAGCCGTCGTCGTCGTTGTTCTTCACCACGCGCGCCGTCCAGCCGTTGTCGCGCCACAGGCGGTCTTGCTTGATGGGCTCGATGAGCGTGTCGTCGCTAGGGTTTGTCATGCACGGAATTTACGGCATGGCCACCGAACACATCGACCACGGCCTGCACATCGCGCACGCCCACCGCATGCGCCACGCGCGTGGCCGGGTTCACGCACAGCGCGCGCAAGGTCTCAGGCGCCAGGCTGCCCAGGCCACGAAAGGCCTGCACGCGCAACTCAAGCTCGGGCCGCGCCTCGCGCAAGGCCTGGGCCAGATGCTGGCATTGCGTGGGGTGGTAGGCGTGGTGCACGGGCGCAGCGGGCTCGCTCACGCTGTGCGCCTGGTAGGCCAGCTCGAACATCGGCGCGCGCACCAGCCACAGCCGGCCTTGTTCAACCAGGCCCGGCAGCCAGCGCTGGAAGTACAACATCATC
>JANMYI010000619.1:0-3456 GCA_031381955.1 Burkholderiales bacterium | reverse complement strand
TGGCCATACCGCAGTGGCTGAGGTTGCCGTGGTGGGAGTAGCCGATACGCTCAAGGGCCAGGTGGCCATGGCCTTTGTGATCGCCAAAGACGCCAGCGCCCTGGGCGACGCCGCGGCGCGCCTGAAGCTTGAAGGCGACATCATGAAAGTGGTGGACTCCCAACTCGGCGCCGTGGCCCGCCCGGCGCGCGTGCACTTTGTGACCGCGCTGCCCAAGACGCGCTCGGGCAAGCTGCTGCGCCGCGCCTTGCAAGCCGTGTGCGAGGGGCGCGACGCGGGCGACTTGACGACGATGGAAGACCCGGCGGCGTTGCAGCAGATTGCGGCGTTGGTGGTGCCGGGCTGAAGGCGCTGTTGGCACCCGGATTCATGCAGCTCGTCGTTCGCGGCGGGATGGGTCGATGCTGGCCCGGCTAGGATGGCTGTTCGTTCATCCTTGCGGCCCGTGCCATGAACCTTCGCCCAGTCCGTATCGCTCTACTTTTAGCCGGCGCTCTGGCCTGCGCTGCGCCGTTCACGCCCGCTCTTGCGCAAACCAAACCCCGCATCGAAAAGGCCGCCGACCTGCCGCGCTTCACCTACCCGCTGCAAGGCCGGCTCGAAGACATCGTGCGCTCGGCCGAGCGCTTCGCGCCCTTGGCTGCGGCCGTGCGGCGCGACACCGAAAGCGTGCTGGCGGGCTATGAGATCGCCGACAAGGGCACGCAGCGTGACTTGATCAGCCTGCTGGCGGTGCTGGACTATCTGGATGGCCGCTTTGATCAAGCGCTGGCCCGGGCCGAGCAGGCGCGGGCCATGCAGGACAAGCCGGCCGACAAACTGATGTCGGCCTTGCGCCTGCGCTTGCTGGCCGGCGCAGCGCGCCAGCATGCGCCCGGCAGCGCCGCGTTCCGCGACACCGTGGCCGGCGAATTGGCGGCGCAGTTGAGTGCCATGCCCTACGACGTGGTGGCCAACGAGGTGCGCGAACTGAAGATGAGCGCCGAAATTGGCAGCGAAGGCCTGGCGCTGGGCCGGGTGCGCGAAGTCTTGCAGCCGCTGGTGGATGCCAATGGCGGCCTCACGAATGAAAGCGTGCCCGGCCTGATCTATGCCCGGCTGTCGCTTGCCGCCATCTTGCCCTTGCAGCCGGTTTGGGTGGAAGGCTTGAGCAGCTATCTGGCGCGCAACAAGATCGACAAACCCGACATCTGGAACGCCCGCGACTTCACGCTGCCAGCCAAGGGGTCGTACAAGCCAGTGCGCCTGGCCGTGTGGGACAGCGGGGTGGACACGAAGCTCTACGCAGCACAGCTCTTGCGCACGACCACAGGCAAGCCGTTGCTGGTGGCGTTCGACAAATACGCCCGGTCTTCAAACCTGGCGCTGGCGCCGATACCGCCCGAGCTGCGCAGCAAGCTGCCGCAGTTGATGCAGCGTTCAAAGGGCTTTTCCGATTTGCAATCGAACATCGACAGCCCTGAAGCCTCACAGGTCAAGCAATGGTTGTCCACATTGGCGCCTGAGCAGTACAAGGCCGCGATCGAAGAGATCAACCTGGGCGGCAACTATGAACACGGCACCCACGTGGCCGGTATCACCCTGGCCGGCAACCCGCATGCGCGGCTGCTGGTGGCGCGCATCGAGTTCGGCCACACGCTCAAGCCCGAGCCGTGCCCGAGCCTGGAGCTGGCACGGCGCGACGCAGCCAACGGCCACACCACCATCGCCTACTTCAAGCGCCATGGCGTGCGCGTGGTGAACATGAGCTGGGGCGGCAGCGTGGGCGACACCGAAAGCGAGCTTGAAAAGTGCGGCATCGGCAAGACGCCCGAAGAACGCAAGGCGCTGGCGCGCGAGATCTACGACATCGGCAAGCGCGGTCTCACTGCCGCCATGGCCGGTGCCCCCGGCATCCTGTTCATCGCCTCGGCGGGCAATTCCAACAGCGACGCGAGCTTCACCGAAAGCATGCCGGCTGCCATGGTGCTGCCCAACTTGCTCACCGTTGGCGCGGTCGACCGTGCGGGCGATGAAGCCGGGTTCACCAGCTATGGGCCCACCGTGAAGCTGCATGCCAACGGCTACCAGGTGGAGAGCTTCCTGCCTGGTGGCTCGCGCGTGGCGTTGTCGGGCACGTCGATGGCGGCGCCGCAGGCGGCCAACCTGGCGGGCAAGTTGTTGGCCGTGAAGCCGGCATTGACGCCGGTGCAATTGATCGAGCTGATGACGCGCACCGCCGAGGCCACGCCAGACGGCCGGCGCCAGCTGATGCACCCGAAGCAGGCGCTGGCTGCGGCGCAGGCGCGCTGACGCACGCAGCGCAGGTACGCTGAAGCACGCGGCCGCGGCGCATACCCCCGTTCTGGGGCCCCCGCCGTTCAGCCCGCAGGGGGATGGGCGAGACGCAATGCACGCCGGACACTGCGACGCATCGATTCACGGAGTGCCGCCATGACCGCCTTCAACCCCCTGCGCCGCGCCCTGTTGGGCTCATTGAGCCTGTTCTGCACGGGCGTGCTGGCGCGCGTGCAAACCGGCGCGCCGGCCTTGCTGCTGGCCAGGGAAGCGGCGCCGGATGTCGACCCCTCGGGCTTTCTGGTGAGTGAAAAGCTCGATGGCGTGCGCGCCTTTTGGGACGGCGACGTGCTGCGCTTTCGCGGTGGCGGCGTCATCGCCGCGCCGCCCTGGTTCCTGGCGCGACTGCCGCGCCTGGCGCTGGACGGCGAACTGTGGCTGGGCCGCGAACGTTTCGAAGAGCTTTCTGCGCTGGTGCGGCGCCAACACGCGAACGATGCGGCCTGGCAGCACGTGCGCTACATGGTGTTTGAGCTGCCGGGTGCCAGTGGCGGCTTTGTCGCCAGGCATGCCCGGTTGCAGGGCTTGCTCGACCCCTTGCTGTGGCCGCAGTTGGTGGCGGTGGCACAGCATGTTGTGCCTAACAACGCGGCGCTGAATGCCCGGCTGCAGGCCGTGGTGAAAGCGGGTGGTGAGGGCTTGATGCTGCACCGGGCCGATGCGCCGTATGTCACCGGGCGCAGTGACGTGCTGCTGAAGCTGAAGCCGCATCAGGACGCCGAAGCCGTGGTGGTGGGCCACCTGCCCGGCCGAGGCAAACACGCTGGCCGCGTGGGTGCCTTGCAGGTGCGCACGCCAGCCGGCGTGGCATTCGCCCTGGGCAGCGGCTTGAGCGACGCCCAGCGCGCGCAGCCGCCCGCCGTGGGCGAGGTGGTGACCTACACCTACCGCGGCGTCACCGCCAGCGGCGTGCCACGCTTCGCCACCTTCTTGCGCTTGCGTGGCGCTGTTTGATATGGCTGATTTGGAACGCTAAAGCACTTCGCTGGCGTAGTCGGCCAGGCGTGAACGCTCGCCGCGAGCCAGCGTCACATGACCGCCGTGTGGCCAACCCTTGAAGCGATCCACCGCAAACGTCAGGCCGCTGGAGCCTTCAGTTAGATAGGGCGTGTCGATCTG
>JANMYI010000481.1:0-1639 GCA_031381955.1 Burkholderiales bacterium | reverse complement strand
TGCTGGCGCTGGAATGCGCAAGGCGCGTGCTGAACCCTTCAGGCCTTACTGAAACGTTAGGCGGTTCGCAGTGACTTGGTGGCAAAGCCTGCTCATGCTGTTCGGCGTGCTCACCGTTTTGTTGCTCGTGGGCCTGCCGGCCGGCTTCGCCTTCCTGGCCATCAACCTGATCGGCGCCGTGGTCTACATGGGCGGCGAGGCGGGGTTGATGCAGGTGGTGCGCAACGGCGTCGCATCGGTCACCAACTTCTCGCTCACGCCGATTCCGTTTTTCATCCTGATGGGCGAGGTGCTGTTCCACACCGGCCTGGCCTGGAAGGCCATTGAAAGCTTCGACCGCGCCATTCGCGGCGTGCCCGGGCGCTTGAGCGTGGTGGCCATCGTGGCCGGCACGGTGTTCTCGGCCATCTCGGGCTCCACCATTGCCACCACCGCGCTGCTGGGCGGCTTGTTGCTGCCGCAAATGCTGGCACGCGGCTACCACCCGCGCCTGGCCATGGGGCCGATCATGGCCATTGGCGGCGTGGACATGTTGATCCCGCCCTCGGCCCTGACGGTGCTGCTGGGCAGCCTGGCCGGCATCTCCATTTCTGGCTTGCTGATCGCCGGCGTGGTGCCCGGTTTTTTGCTGGCCAGCATGTTCCTGGTCTACATCATCTATACCGCGTGGCGCCACCCCGAACTGGCGCCGCCTTCAGAGCCCGAGCCCACGCAAGGCTGGGCGCGTTGGGGCCCGCTGCTGCTGAACGTGACGCCGCTGGTGCTGATCTTCGTGTTGGTCATCGTGGCCATGTCGGCCGGCTGGGCCACGCCGACTGAAAGCGCCGCGCTCGGCGCGCTGGCCACGGTGGTGGTGTGCCTGCTCTACCGCAGCCTCACGTTCAAGGCCGTGGGCCAGGCTTTGAGCGGCACGGCGGCCATCACCGGGGTGATTCTGTTCATCATCATCGGCGCCACCACCTTCGCGCAGATTTTGTCTTTCTCGGGCGCCACCAACGGCCTGGTGGCGCTGGTGAAAGACGCCAGCCTGGCGCCCTGGGCAGTGCTGGCCGGCATGATCATCATCCTGCTGATCCTGGGCTGCTTTGTCGACCAGGTGAGCATGATGCTCATCACCTTGCCCTTCTTCATGCCCATGGTGCAGCACTTCGGCTGGGACCCGCTTTGGTACGGCGTGCTCTACCTGATCTGCATGCAGCTCGGCCTGTTGACGCCGCCGTTCGGCATGCTGCTGTTCACCATGCGCAGCGTGGCGCCGAAAGAAATTCCCACCAGCGAAATCTTCGCCGCCGTGACGCCCTATGTGCTGATGGGCATGTTGATGATCGGCCTGGTGCTGTTGTTCCCCGGCCTGGCCACCGGGCTGCCGGCGCTGCTGCTGGGCAAGTAGGCGCACGCCATGAGCCCGCCGTGCCGCCCCAAGGGCGAATACCGCAGTGCGCAGCAGGGAGGTTTCCTGATGACCCGCCTGCGTGAGCGCCTGAGCTGGGACGGCGAAGCGGGCACGCTGCACGACGGCCCGCGGCGCTACCTGATGCTGCGGCCCGATGTGTTGATGGGCGCGATGCAGCAGCTCGATGGCGCCGCGCAGGCGGCCCTGTTTGACGCGCTGGCGGCATCGGTGCTGCAACACGGCGCG
>JANMYI010000204.1:0-10129 GCA_031381955.1 Burkholderiales bacterium | reverse complement strand
CTGGTGCGGCTGGCAGGAATCGAACCCACGACCCCTTGGTTCGTAGCCAAGTACTCTATCCAGCTGAGCTACAGCCGCTAAGCCGCAAAGTATATCAGTCGATGGCGGCGGCTCTTTGTTCGAACTGTTGGGCGCGTGGCTCGTCGCCTTCATCGCGGGCTAGGCTGGCCAGCATGCGGGTGATGCGCCGGCGCGCGCCGGCAGCCAGGTCGGGTGACGACGCAGCGGCTTCTAGCGCGCGGCGTGCCTTGCCCCAGAGTTGGCGCTCGGCGAAGGCCGCGCCCACGGCGGCCACCACGGCGGGCTCATCAGCATGGCGGGCCAATGCAGCCTCAAGCCGCGGCAACCATTCGGTGCCCAGGCCGGTGGTTGATTCCATCAGCGCCAACGCCAATTGCGCGCGTTCTGCGGGGGCTTGCTCGGCCAACCCATCCCACAGCGGGCGCAGCCAGGTGCGTGCGTCCTCGGGCGCGCCCAGCGCGCTGGCGCGCAACGCGGCGCGCGCCACGATGAGGGCATCACTTCGCTCGCTGGCTTCAAACTCGGCCCACACGCGGCGCAGTTGCTCGCTGTCGTGCGCACCTTCCAGCGCCTCGTAGGCCAGGGCCCGCATCAAGCTGCTGGCCACCGCGGCTGTGAACGCCTGGTGCTTGGCCAATTGCCGCGCTGTGTGCAGCGCCGCGACAGGCTGGCGGGCCAGGCGCTGGGCCTGCAGGCGCAAGCGCAGTGCGTGCGTGCGGCGCGCCACGCCGGCCGGCATGTCGGCCAGCCGGGCCAGGGCGCGCTCGGCGTCACGGTCGTCCAGGGCCCACTGCACGGCCAACAGCGCAGCGCCGTCAGCGGCGGTGCGCGCCGCGGGTGTGGTGGGCGATTGGGGCAGGCGGGCCAGCGCGGCGTCGCGCCCGCCGCGGTCTTGCATCTGATGCAGGCTGCTCGCAGCCAGTGTGTGGGCCAAGGTCTGGAACTCGGCATCCGCGCGCAGCGCGGCGACTTCGGCACTGGCTTGCAGCGCCCGCTGCGCCGCCCTGTTGGCGCGGCTGAAGCGCGCCGCAAAGTGTTCAGCCAGCGCGTTTTGCAGGTGGGCGTGCGCCGCGCGTTCGCGCCGCAGTTCTCGCCATTGGCGCGCACGGCGCGGCAGGCCGACCAGGCTGATCAGCGCCTGCCCGGCAGCGCTGAGCAACAAGAACGCCAACAACCACAGCACGATGAACAGGTTCAACGACAAGTCGGTGCGCCAGCCGCTCCAGTACAGGCTGACCAGGCCGTCGTTGCTGCCCAGCGTGATGGCCGCCACCACCGCCACGGCGAACAGCAGCACGAGCCAGATCACGCCGCGCATGGCTACCCGTTCAAGGTGCGGTTAACGCCCGGCCGCGGCAATCGCGGCCAGCGTTTCGTCGGGCTTGGGAATGCTGATGCTGCGCGCCTGCGCGGCCACCTGGCGCACCAGCTCGCTCGTGCTGGCCACGCGGCGCGCGCTGCGGTCGAAGTATTTGTCGAGCGCGGCCTGCGCGGCCCGCAGGTCGGATTGCACGATGTCGAACTGGCGGCTGAGCAACGCCAGGCGCGCGTTGAGCAAGCGCAGCTTGAGGTTCTCCCGCAGAAAGAATGCCTGCTCGGGCGCCATCAGCATGGCTTCAGGCTGGTCGATGCGGGTCACGCGCACCAGCGTGCGGGCTTCGGCCCAGACCCGCGTGGCGATGGTCTGCCAAGCCTGCTGCAACTGCGCCACCCAAGGCGCGTCTGCCGGCACGCTGGCGCCCGACTCGCTCACCGCGGGGGCGTCGCGCGCACCGCGCGGCTGCGGCACCGACAACAGCGGCAACTCATCGACCAGGCGGATGGCTTCGTCCAGGCGGATGGTGAGCGCGGCCAGGTCGATCACGCCGGCGGCCTTGGCGCTTTCCATGTCATGCGCCAGCGCACGGCGCACGCGGTCAAGGCGCGGCTGGCTGTGGCGGGCCAGCCGTTCCTCGCTTTGCTTGAGCGCGGCCAGCAAGGGCTCAGCGCTGCCGGTGAGCGCGCTGAGCTGCTGCGCCACGCGCACGGCCGCCTCGACATCTGCCACCACGTTTTCGTCGCGCGAACGTGACAAGGCTTGAATCAGCTCTTCGAGTTGTGAGCGCTGCAGTGCGCTTTCACTCACCCGCGCTTCGAGCAGCGCCAGCTTGGCGGTGGCATCGCGCGTGGTGTCTTGCGCCTGCTTGGCCACGGCCTGCGCCGCGGCGGCCTGATTGGTGCTGTCTTGCTGGCGGCGCACCAGCTCTTGCTCCAGCGTGCGCACCTGCTGTTGCGTGGTCCAGGCAAAGAAAACCGCGGCGCCGCACAGCAGCGCCAGCAGCGCTGCGCCGGCCGCCAGCCAGGCCCCAGCGGCGCCACGCGGCACGGGCCGGGCGGCCTCCAAACCAAGGGGCATGGGTGCGGTGGCAGTGGCAGTGGGGGTGTCGCTCAAGGCGGGCTCGATGCGGGCTCGGTGGACGCTGGTAGGCCCCGGCCGGGGCGCTGTTCAGCGCGGCGATTGTATCGAGCGGCTCCACCAGCCCAGCAGCTCATGCAGCAGCGGCGGCACCTCGTCAACGTGGCCAAAACCCAGCTCGCGCGCACGCTGCGCGATGCGTGCATGGCTGGCCAGCGCATGGCTCGCCGGCCAGTCCGCTTGAACCTGGTGTTTTTTGACCAAGGCTTGCAGGTGGTCGATCGCTTGGCTGCTGCTGAACCACCACACCTGCTGTGCGGCGTGCGCCAAGGCGCCGCGCAGCACAGCCAGTTCGCCCTCGCCCCACTGCGGCACGCGGCGCCGGTAGGTGCACAGGCTGGTGACTGGCGCGCCGTGCGCCGCCAACTGTTGCGCCAGCCAATCGCGCCCGCCTTCGCCACGCACCCACAACACGCCGCGCCCCTGCCAGGCCTGGTGCTTCAACATGGCCCACAGGGCTTCGGAATCGAACGGCGGCGCTGCGGGCGACACGACCTGTGCGGCCGGCACGCCCAGCGCGCACAGCGCCGCAGCCGTGCCCGGGCCCACTGCCGCCGCGCTCGTGCGCGCCGGCCAGGCCATGCCGGCCGGCTGCGCGGCAAAAAAACACTGCGCGGCGTTGCTGCTCACGAACACCACCAGCGCCTGCTGCGCCAAGCCAGCCCAGGCCTGCGCCACTTCAGGCGTGGCGCCCAGCGGCTCAATGTCGATCAAGGGCAAGGCCACGGCCGGCATGCCGTGTGCCGCCAACTGCTGCACCCACTCATGCGCCTGCACCGCAGGGCGGGTGACGATCAGGCGGGTGTCGGCCAAGGCGGGTGGCCTCATCTGGCCAGGGTCAGGTTGCACTCAGGTAGCCGGCAGCGCCGGCAGCGTGCAGGCCTTCAGCCACCTGGCGGCCCAGCGCCTCGGCCTGCACCTCGGTGTTCACGGTGGCCTCGGCGCTGAATGCCAGCAGTGTGCGCCGGATGTCTTTGGCGTCACCCAGCCTGGCCTGCAAGTTCAACACCGCGCCGCGCCAGGCGCCATGCGCGGCCAGCGGCACGCTGCAACTGCCACCCAGGCTGCGCGACACCTGCCGCTCGGCGGCCACGGCCAGCAGCGTGGCCGGGTGCGCCAGGGTGGCCAGGCTTGCGCGCAAGGCTTCGTCGTCGGCGCGAACCTCAAGGCCCAGCGCGCCCTGGCCCGCGGCGGGCAGCATGGCATCGGGTTCGAAGTGCCTTTGAATGCGCGCACGCAGCCCCAGGCGCAGCAGGCCCGCGGCGGCCAGCACGATGGCATCGAACTGGCCCGCATCGAGCTTGCGCAGCCGCGTGTCCAGGTTGCCCCTCAGCGGCTCGATGCGCAGGTCTGGCCGCAGCGCGAGCAATTGCGCGGCGCGTCGCAGGCTGCTGGTGCCCACGCAGGCCCCTTGAGGAAGCGCTGCCAGGTTGGTGTGACGCGGGCTGACAAAAGCGTCGCGCGGGTCTTCGCGCTCCAGCACGGCGGCCAGCACAAAGCCCGCGGGCAGATCCATCGGCATGTCTTTGAGCGAATGCACGGCCAGGCGCGCACGGCCCTGTTCCATCGCCCACTCGAGTTCCTTCACGAACAAGCCCTTGCCGCCGATCTTCGACAGCGGCTGGTCCAGGATCTGGTCGCCGCGGGTGGTCATGCCCAGCAGGCTGCTGCGCAAGCCCAGCTGCTGGCTCAACAAGCCGCGCACATGCTCGGCCTGCCACAGCGCCAGGCGGCTTTCACGGGTGGCGATGATCACGTCTTCATTCATGGTGGGCGATTATCCGGAACGCGCACACGGCCGTTTCTCCAGCGCCTGCGCCGGCCAGCGTTGGGTAACATGGTTACATCGCCAGGAGACCATGCCATGCCGAGACTGCCTGCCACGAAACCCACCTCGCGTTCACCTTCCTCGCGCCCGCCCAAGAGGGTGGCCGGCGATACCGCCGACAAGAACCAGCCCTTGGTCGAGGATATTCGGTTACTCGGCCGCATCATCGGCGACGTCATCCGCGAGCAGGAAGGTGCGCCCGCCTTCGAGCTGATCGAGCGCGTGCGCAAGCTCTCGGTGGCTTACCGGTTGAAGCAAGACGCCAGCGCTGGGCGCGTGCTCGACCGCGTGCTGAAAAACCTGTCGCTCGACCAGACGGTGAGCGTGGTGCGTGCCTTCAGCTACTTCTCGCACCTGGCCAACATCGCTGAAGACCGCCACCATGTGCGCCGCCGCCTGCACCACGAAGCCCAAGGCCACCTGCAAGAAGGCAGCTTGGGCGTGTGCTTCGAGCGCCTGCACCGCGCCAACCTGCACGCCACCGATATCGCCGAGGCGCTGGGCCAGGCCTACATCGCCCCGGTGCTGACCGCCCACCCCACCGAAGTCCAGCGCAAGAGCATCCTCGACGCCGAGCGCGCCATCGCCGAGCTGGTGGGCCAGCGCGACGGCCTGCACACCGAGCGTGAGCTGGCCGAGAACACCGCGCTCATTCGCGCCCGCGTGACCCAACTGTGGCAAACGCGCATGCTGCGCACGGCCAAACTGAGCGTGGCCGACGAGATCGAGAACGTACTGAGCTACTACCCGGCCACCTTCTTGCGCCAGATTCCGCGCCTGTACCGCGAGGTGGAAGACGCGCTGCCTGGCCGCCGCGTGCCCACCTTCCTGCGCATGGGCCATTGGATCGGCGGCGACCGCGACGGCAACCCCAACGTGGCCGCGCCCGCCTTGCGCCGCGCCCTGGCGCGCCAGGCTGAAACGGCGCTGCGCTTCTACCTCACTGAAGTGCATGAACTCGGTGCGGAGCTGTCGATGTCCGCGTTGCTCGCGCCTGTGTCAACGGCCATGCAGGCGCTGGCAGACCATTCGCCCGACCACAGCGAACACCGCAGCGACGAGCCCTACCGCCGCGCCTTGATCGGCATGTATGCGCGCCTGGCCGCCACACTGCAAACGTTAACCGGCACCGCAGCGCTGCGCCATGCCGTGGCGCCGAGCCAGGCCTACACCAGCCCCGATGAGTTGGCGCAAGACCTGGGCGTGATTGAAGCCTCGCTGCGCAGCCACGCCGCCGGCGCCCTGGTGGCGCCGCGGCTGGCGCCGCTGCAGCGCGCAGTGGAAGTCTTCGGCTTTCACCTGGCCACGCTCGACCTGCGCCAAAGCTCAGACAAGCATGAAGCCGTGGTGGCCGAGCTGCTGCGCGTGGCGCGCATCGAGCCGGCCTATTCGGCTTTGAACGAAGCTCAGCGCGTTGCACGACTGCTGGCGCTGCTGAACGACGCGCGCCCGCTGCGCGTGCACGGTGCGCCGTATTCCGAGCTGGCGCAAAGCGAACTCGGCGTGTTCGAAGCCGCGGCCGAACTGCGCGCGGCGCACGGCCCGCACAGCATTCGCCACGCCATCATTTCGCACACCGAAAGCGTGAGCGATTTGCTCGAAGCCCTGCTGCTGCACAAGGAGTGCGGGTTATTGACCGGCACGCTGGATGCTGCTGCACGCAGCGCCTTGATCGTGGTGCCGCTGTTCGAAACGATTGAAGACCTGCGCGGCGCGCCGCAGATCATGGCCGCTTTCTACGCCCTGCCCGGCATCCTGCCGCTGATGAAGCGCAGTGCGGTGGAAGCCGAACCTGTGCAAGACATCATGCTGGGTTACAGCGACAGCAACAAAGACGGCGGCTTCTTCACCAGCAACTGGGAGCTGTACCGCGCCGAGACGGCACTCGTCGAGTTATTTGATTCGTTAGAACCTGAACACGGCATTCGCCTGCGCCTGTTCCACGGCCGCGGCGGCACCGTGGGCCGTGGCGGCGGGCCCAGCTACCAGGCCATCCTGGCGCAGCCGCCGGGCACGGTGCGCGGGCAGATCCGCCTCACCGAGCAAGGCGAGGTCATCAGCTCGAAGTATTCGCACCCCGAGATCGGCCGGCGCAACCTGGAAACGTTGGTGGCCGCCACGCTCGAAGCCACCTTGCTGCACCCCACGCAAAGCGCCACCAAGGCGCAACTGCAGGCGGCCGCCGAGATCAGCGAACTCAGCTTCCAGGCTTACCGCAAGCTGGTGTACGGCACGCCCGGCTTCACCGAGTATTTCTTCGCCACCACGCCGATCCGCGAGATCGCCGAACTGCACATCGGCTCGCGCCCGGCCATGCGCCCGAAAGACGGCAAGCTGCAACGCGCCATCGAAGACTTGCGCGCCATCCCCTGGGGCTTTTCATGGGGCCAATGCCGCATGGCCCTGCCCGGCTGGTGCGGCTTCGGCTCGGCCATCGACGGCTACTTGAGCGACGCCGCCACGCGCGAAACCCGGCTGGCCTTGCTGCGCAAGATGCACCAGGCCTGGCCGTTCTTTCGCACCTTGCTGTCAAACCTGGACATGGTGCTGGCCAAGAGCGATTTGCGCATCGCCGCGCGCTATGTGGGCCTGGCCGAAGACCAGCGCGCTGCCAAGCGCATCTTCACCGCGCTGCGCGCGGAGTGGCAGCGCACAGATGCCGCGTTGACGCTCATCACTGGCCAAACGCAGCGCCTGCAGAGCAATGCCGCGCTGGCGCGATCCATCGAACACCGCTTCCCGTACATCGACCCGTTGCACCACTTGCAAGTGGAGCTGATGCGCCGCTATCGCGCCAAGAGGGGCGGGCTGGGCGGCGACGATGCCGATGCGCGCATGCGGCGCGGCATTCACATTTCGATCAACGGGATTGCGGCGGGGTTGAGGAACACGGGGTAGGGCTTCAGGCAAGCGGCGAGACCGGCCACGAAGCGCGACAACGTTCGTCATGCCCGAGAGCAGGGAAGGGATGACGTCAGCAAAGTATCCAGGTTGACAGCAGTCCGCCCGCTCCAACGATGCGTAAAGTAGCCCCATTGGATGATCGAACATCAGCAATCACCACACGCCACACCCCGGATGAACTGAGCAACTTAACCTCGATAATCGACAGACCTCTGCTGCTCACGACTTCAAACGTGAAGTTCGCCTCCCCGCCGTTGGAGGAGGACGTGAAGTGGAAGCCATCCCAAAACTTGAAATTGATGGCCTGCACCGTGCCAATGGATTCGGTGATACGGCCATCGGAAGAGATAAACCGCTCGGCGGCTTGGTAAGCATCGGTGTGCCGGGCCGTGACGTGCAACAGAGCCAGCAACAGCGACAGGAAGACGGCTAACGCGGCGAGATGGCGGCCTTTCGGCCTTATCAGCCGCCACATGTGCAACCTCCTTGGGCGCTTCCACCTCCGGACAACGTGAGTTGGCCACCGCCGGAGACGGTGGCAGAGACGCCGGATATCTGATCCTTGAGACCGCCGTTCTTGGTTAGCCCGCCATAGTCACTCTTACTGCAGGAGTTCGCGTTACTCCCAAGATTCGCGCCCACATTGGCGCTTACCGGCCCGGCACGCAGCGAAGCCTGCCCGTACACACCGTACCCCAATGTCCACGACGAGCCAGAGCACGAACAGTACCCAGGCGCTTGGCCAAGTGGGTTGTATGTTGCACCACCGCCAATACCCCAGCCGAACTGCGCTGAGATAAATCCTGACCCGTTCGGATTCTGTCCAAAGGTCACCTGCGCACCGATACCGGGAAAATACCCAATTGTCAATGACCACAAGCCCAAGGGGTCGAAGTACGAAAGTGGATTCCCGACGGCATAGCTGTATCGGCTCATTCCTCCCAGCAAACCAATTGGATCGGCTTGGGTATACCGCCCGGTCATCGGGTTGTAATCCCGCATCACGTTGTAGTGATACCCGGTAGCGTCGTCAAACTGCTGACCCGGAAACCGAAGGTTGAAGTTCACGCTGCCAGTGGGGTGCTGCCAAACGTTTCGCTGTCCCACCGCCACACTTCCACGTTGTCGCCGGCCCGACGCAAGGCCCTTGGCGTACCCAGATGATCCGCAAAAACGTAGTGCAGCGTGCCATTGATCATGGCCGCCACGGGTTGGCCATTGAACCAGACGATTTCGGTTTTCTGCACCGCATTGAGCAAACTGTATTCGCCCAGCAAGTGGCCTTCGTGATCGTGAAAGAAGTGGCGCGAGTCCGTGGTGGTCCAGGTCGCTGCCGCAGTCACCGCAGGGCCTGCGGCCTTCTGGTCAACATTGACAGCAGCAACCGACAATTTCAGCGGCTTGCTCTTGCCTGCTGCGCTGGGGTGAAGTGCTGCCAGCCCGCCGCCACTTGTATTCACCTGCCCCAGAGAACTGACGCGAAAACCTTGGCCGTTGTAGCGCCGAGTCACACGGTAGTCCGTACTGTTCATCGACGCCCAGCGGCCATACGGTTCGTACGTGAAGCTGTAGTAGCCATCGCTGCTGGGGTTGCCTTCGGCGTTGTAGGTGTAGTTGCCATTCGGGCTGGTGAGTATGCGGTTGGTACCCGGCGCATAGGCATTCGTGCTGGTAGACCCGAACATGGTTTGCGTGCGCCGGTTGCCATTGCTGTCGTAGCCATAGGCGTAGCTGCCTTGCGGCCCGGCGTAGCTGGTGATTTGCCCCGCTTCGTCATAGCCGATGCTGGCCGTTAGCGTTCCGCTCGGCCCTACATCGGTTTGCGAAGTGATGCGGCCCACGGCGTCGTAGCCGTAGCTGCGCTGCACTGTGCCCAGGCTGACCTGGGTGATGCGGTCGTTGGCATCGAAGCTGCGTGAATAGGTGCTGCCGTTACCCCAAGTCCAGCCTGTGGCTACCGCGCTGAAGGGCCGGTAGCTCACGTTGTTGAGCAAGGCCGCGCCATTGACGGCCAGCGACGACACACCGTTGGCGTTGTAGGTCACGGCCACCTGCATGCCTGATGGATAGGTGGCGCCGCTTACCCTGCCCTGCGCGTCGCGGGTGATATTCAATGTGCGGCTGATACCGGCTACCGTTTGCGTCTTGCTCAGCATTCGGCCAGCCGAGTCGTAGCCCCAACTTGAGCTGCCGCTCACATCTGACATGGTTGCCGGCAACGCATCGCTGCGGCCTGGAACGTAGGTCACCGTGGTGGTGCTGCCACCGGTGGGCGTGACGGTGGCAACACGGCCCAGGCTGTCGCGGGTCAGGGTGAAGGTCACGCCGCGCGCGTCGGTCATTGACTGCACATCGCCGGCTGCGTTGCGGGTGGCCGTCTTGTTGCCAGCATCAACACCGGCTTCGGATACTGGCTGGTTGTAGCGGTCTGGCCCGAAGTTGGTGGTCACCGCCACCGTGTCAGTCGTGCTCAGCTTGGTGGCCCGCGTGGCGTGGTAGCTGTGGCTCGTGCTCACCGTGGCCGGCCCGCCAAGCTGGCGCATGGCGGTGGTGTTGGGTTGCGCGGTGCTGGTGGGCCGATCCAGCAAATCCAACTGCACGGTGCGCGTTTGGTTCAAGGGGTTGGTCACGCCGCTCGGGCGCCCATCGTTGCCATAGAGCCATTGCGTTCGGTTGTTGCTGGCGTCGAAGGTGGCTTTGAGGCGGCCCTGGCCGGTGTACTGCTGGCTCCGCGCGCTGGCGACCGCACCCGAGGCGGTGTAGGTGGCGCGCGCTGTGACCTTACCGTCGACGTCGCGGGCCACGTAGCGAACCTCACCGCGGTGATTGTTCTTGCTGGTCATGTAGCCCGCGGCGTCGTATGTGCGTTGCACCCAGCTGCCATCGGAACGGGCCTTGTGCCACAGCCGGCCAGCGCCATC
>JANMYI010000200.1:0-7310 GCA_031381955.1 Burkholderiales bacterium | reverse complement strand
GAAGAGGCCTACGCCGCCGGCGTGCGCGAGATGATCTTCGTGACCGGCCGCCACAAGCGGCCCATCGAAGACCACTTTGACATGACTTTCGAGTTGGAGGTAGCCCTTGAACAGGCGGGTAAGCAGGAATTGCTCGACGTCGTGCGCGGTGTCAAGCCTGACGACATGGAATGCATTTACGTGCGCCAGGCCCAGGCCCTGGGGCTGGGTCATGCCGTGTTGTGCGGGCGCCGGCTGATCGGCAACGAGCCCTTTGCCGTGCTGTTGGCTGACGATTTGATGGTGGGCTCGCCGCCCGTGCTCAAGCAGATGGTTGAGCAGTTCGCCGAGTGGCGCGCCTCCATCCTGGCGGTGCAGGAAGTGCCGGCCGAGCACACCCGGCGTTACGGCATCGTGGCCGGCGTGCCGGTGAATGACCGGCTGGTCGACATCAACCGCATGGTGGAAAAGCCGGCGCCCGAAGATGCGCCGTCGCGGCTGGGCGTGGCCGGGCGCTACATCCTCACGCCGGGCGTGTTCCATGAAATCGAAACCCAGCCGCGCGGCGTGGGCGGCGAGATTCAGCTCACCGACGGCATTGCGTCGCTGCTGCGCCGTGAAAAAGTCTTTGCCTACCGTTACGAAGGCCAGCGCTACGACTGCGGCAGCAAGGAAGGCTTCCTGCAAGCCAACGTTGAACTCGCGTTGGCCCACCCGCAATTGGGCCCGGGGTTTCGCAGCTACCTCAAGGGCCTGGACCTCTGAAGCCTGCGGCGACGCAGGCCTGCTCGCTCACCTGCGGCGCAGATAGTGCGTGTATTCGGCGCCGGCCGTGATCTGTTCGACCAACTCGTTGCCGGTTTGCCGCGCAAAGGCTTGAAAGTCGCGCACCGAACCTGAAT
The DNA here is from genome assembly GCA_031381955.1 of Burkholderiales bacterium. Classification (GTDB taxonomy): domain Bacteria; phylum Pseudomonadota; class Gammaproteobacteria; order Burkholderiales; family Burkholderiaceae_C; genus Rubrivivax. The sequence continues at coordinate 6,429 of JANMYI010000200.1, read as the reverse complement.
CGGTGGCCACCACTTTGAGCAACTGGCCGGTGGCCATCTCGGCCAGGGCCTTCTTGGCCTTCAAGATTGGCAAGGGGCAATTCAGGCCACGGGTATCGAGTTCCTTGTCCGCTTGCATGCGTGATCCTGTTGTAACGTTTGAAAAATGTCAGCCGCGCGCGGCCATGTCCATGAACTTGGGCTCGTGCCCACGTGAACGCAGCCAATCCGCCAATGCGAAGCCGGTGCCGGCAGGCCAGCACAGCAACTTAGCCGGTTCATAAAGCTGGTATTCGGCCAGCTCGGGCGATAACTTCACTTCCCCGTGCGCCACCGCGTGATAAGCGATGATGATCTGGTTCATGCGCTGGAAGTCGTACACACCGATCAAGGCCAGCGCGTCCACGTGCAGCGCTGTCTCTTCGCCGATTTCGCGCGCGATGCCTTCCTCAGGCGTTTCACCCGCCTCCATGAAGCCCGTGATGAGCGCGAAGCGCCGGCCCGGCCAGGCGGTGTTGCGCGCCAGCAGCACCTGGCCGCCGCGGTCTGCGCATTCGATCACGGCGGCCAGCACCGGCGTGGGGTTGTTCCAGTGCGTGAAGCCGCAGCCGATGCAGCGCAAGCGCTCCTTGGGCCCGCCGTCTTCCATCAACGCCAGCCATTCCAGCGGCTGGGCACATTGGGGGCAGAACTTGTAGTTCGACATGGTCAGGCCGGAAAGACGCCGGTGGAAAGATAACGATCGCCACGGTCGCAGACGATGAACACGATGGTCGCGTTCTTCAGCGTGCGTGCAAGCTGCAGCGCCACCCAGCACGCGCCGGCGGCCGAAATGCCGCCGAACAGGCCTTCTTCACGCGCCAGGCGACGCGCCATCTCTTCGGCGTCACCCTGTCTGACGAGCACCAGCTCATCGACAAACTGCGGGTCGTAAATCTTCGGCAGATAGGCCTGCGGCCACTTGCGGATGCCTGGAATGCGCGAGCCTTCGGCCGGCTGCGCGCCCACGATGCGCACGGCCGCGTTGCGCTCCTTCAGGAAGCGGCCGACACCGGTGATGGTGCCCGTGGTGCCCATGGCGCTGACGAAGTGGGTGACCCGCCCGGCGGTGTCGGCCCAGATTTCGGGGCCGGTGGTTTCGTAGTGCACGCGCGGGTTGTCGGCGTTGGCGAACTGGTCGAGCACGCGGCCGCGGCCATCGCGCACCATCTGGTCGGCCAGGTCGCGGGCATATTCCATGCCGCCCGAGCGCGGCGTCAACACCAGTTCGGCACCAAAAGCCTTCATGGTCTGCGCGCGCTCGATCGACAGGTCTTCAGGCATCACCAGGATCATCTTGTAGCCGCGAATGGCCGCGGCCATAGCCAGGGCGATGCCGGTGTTGCCCGAGGTGGCTTCGATGAGGGTGTCGCCGGGCTTGATTTCGCCGCGTTCTTCAGCGCGGCGGATCATGTTGATGGCTGGCCGGTCTTTCACCGAACCGGCCGGGTTGTTGCCTTCGAGCTTGCCCAGGATGATGTTGCCGCGCTCGGCGTTGTCGGCCCCCGGCACGCGCTGCAAACGCACCAGCGGCGTGCGGCCGATGGCGTCTTCGATGCTCAGGTACTGCGGGCTGTCGGGCTCGGTCATGGGTGCGCAAACTCCTTGCGTGGCATTGTGGCAGCGACCATCAAGGCGATGAAAAACAGCGTGCCATAATCCGCGCCCGCAGCACTGCCTAAGGCTTGCCCCTCACCGCCCGGGTGGCGAAATCGGTAGACGCAAGGGACTCAAAATCCCTCGCCGCAAGGCGTGCCGGTTCGAGTCCGGCCCCGGGCACCAGGCATCAACACGTTTTGCGGGCGCAGCGCGCCCACATTGCGGCGCCGCATCTAAAGGCTCAAGCCACATGCCACCAATTCCCCCTGTCACCCAGGCGCTGATGCTGGTTTGCTCGGGCCTGTTCTTCCTGAACTTCCTGGTGCCGCTGGGTCACTGGTTTGCACTGTGGCCCGTGCAAAGCGGCCGCTTCATGCCGTGGCAGGTGGTGAGCTATGCCCTGCTGCATGGCGACATGTCGCACCTGTTCTTCAACATGCTCGGGCTGTGGATGTTCGGTGGCGAACTCGAGCGCTTGTGGGGCCAGCGCCGCTACCTGCACTTCGTGCTGGCCAGCACACTCACCGCGGCGGCGGCGCAATTGCTGGTGACCTGGGTCTTGGGCAGCAACATGCCCACGGTGGGCGCTTCGGGCGCGCTGTTCGGCCTGTTGCTGGGTTACGGCATGCTGTTCCCCAACCGCACCATCATGCCGCTCATCCCCCCCATTCCGATGAAGGCGCGCACGTACGTGATGATCTTCGGCGGGCTGGAACTGCTGTTCGGCTTCATGGGCCACACCGGCGTGGCGCATTTCGCGCACCTGGGCGGCATGCTCGGTGGCTTCTTGATGATCCGCTACTGGCGCGGCCAGGCGCCGTTCAGCAGGCGCTGACAAAACCGGCAAAAGCGTTCATGCTTGGGCCCGCAACAGGGGCCCTCACATGAACATCCGCCGCAACCGTTTCACTCATCGCGTCCTGCTCAGTCTGCTGTTAGGCGCCTGGGCCGCGCTCGCCACCGCGCAGGCCGCCACACCCATCGAAGAACAATCGCGCGCCATGGGCCGCGCCGCCGCCGCAGTGGTGGGCCTGCGCATCCAGACCGTGGCCGACGCGCCTTCGGCCGCCACCCTGGGCAGCCAGCGCCGCGGCTCGGGCATCGTGATCGGTGACGACGGCACGGTGCTGACCATCGGCTACCTGATCCTCGAAGCCGAACAGATCGTGCTGCACACCGACGACGGCCGCCAGGTGCCCGCCCGCCCCGTGGCCTACGACGTGGCCACCGGCTTTGGCCTGGTGCAGGCGCTCACGCCGCTGAAGCTGGGTGCTGCGCCGCTGGGCGACACCGCCGAGATCGGCCCGGGTGAAACGCTGATGGCCGCCAGCGGCGGCGAAGACGGCAGCCTGGCCAACGTGCGCCTGGTGTCGCGCCGCGCCTTTTCAGGCTACTGGGAATATCACATCGAAGGTGCCCTGTTCACCTTCCCACCGCACGATGAACACAGTGGCGCCGGCCTGTTCAACAGCCGCGGCCAGCTCGTGGGCGTGGGCTCGTTGCGCGTGGCCGATGCGCGTGGGCCGGGCGCGCCGCGCATGCCCGGCAACATGTTCGTGCCGGTGGATTTGCTCAAGCCCATCTTGGCGCAACTGCGCAGCGAAGGCCGCAGCACGGCCAGCAAACGGGCCTGGCTGGGATTGAATTGCGTGGAAGTGGAAGGCGCGCTGCGCGTGGCACGCGTCAGCCCCGACAGCCCGGCTGATGTTGCCGGCTTGCAGGTGGGCGACCGCATCTTGAGCATCGACGGCACTGACGTGACCACCCTGGCCGCCTTGTGGCAGCGGCTGTGGAGCGGCGGCCAGGCAGCGCGTGAAGTCACGCTCGACATCTCAATCCGCGGCGAGCGCAAGCAACTCAAGCTGCAAGCGGTGGACCGCATGACGACGCTGAAGCGCGCCGCCGGCGTCTAGCCGCGCGTCGCCCCTCGCACTTTTGCTGCCGGCAGCCCGGTGGCGTGCCGATGGTTCTTGGCGGTGAGCGGCCAACACTTGCTTCACAGAGACTTCGACACTTTTGAACGCCACCTCGGGCTGAAGTGCGACCTTTGTGCCGCTTGACGGAAAGCGTTCATCTGACGCCCAGCCCTTGCGCCACGGTGGCGTAGCGCAGCCGCAAGCGCAATTCGCGCTTCATGCGGGTGTTGCGCAGGCGGCGCGATTCGCTCATGAAGCTCAGGCTCATGGCTGGCATTTCAGCCAGCGCCTGCGCGCGGCTGATGCGCGGCGGCGCAGCCAAGCCATGCAGGCGCGCGACCAGATCAAAGTAGTCTCCCATGCGCAATTGCGAGTCATCGCAAACGTTAAACACCCGCTGCGGCGCGGCGCGTGCCAGCGCGGCGATGCAGGCGCGCGCGAGGTCGTCAGCGTGGATGTGGTTGGTGTAGACGTCGTCAACCGCGGCCAGCACTGGCGTGCCGCGCGCCAGGCGCTGGCGCGGGTCGCCGCCCACACGGTTCATCGCATAGATGCCCGGAATGCGCAATACCGCCACGTGCACGCCGCTGGCACGGCCGAAGGCGCGCACCTGCGCTTCGGCGTCCACACGGCGCCGCGCCCGCGCGGTGGCGGGGGCCACGCTTCGGGTTTCATCGACCCACTCGCCGGCGCAATCGCCGTACACACCGCTGGTGCTGGCGTAGACCAGCACGCGCGGCAGGCGGCGGCGCATCAAGGCTTGCAGCAGGTGCGTGGTGCGCAAGTCGCGCTCGCCGCCGGCGGCGGGTGGCGCCAGGTGCAGCACCCAGTCGGCCAGGCCGGCCAGGCGTTGCAGGCTGGCGGGCTGATCGAGGTTGCCCACCAGCGGTGTGATGCCGGCGGCGCGCAATTCGGCGCCGCGCGCAGGCTGCGAGGTTAACGCCAGGATGCGCAGGCGCCCTTGCAGCTGTTGCGCCACGCGCAGGCCCACATCGCCGCAGCCAATGATCAACAGGGTGGGACGGACAGGTGGGCGCAAGGCGTGAGGTGGAAAGGGGGCGGGCACAATCGCGGGCCAGTTTAAGCGTGCCCCTGTCGCACGCATGACCACACCAGATGAGCCTCACGATCACCCTGCAACCTTCGCAACTGCGCTTCACCGCGGCGCGCGACGAACCCGTGCTCAGCGCCGCCATCCGCCAGGGCATCGGCATGCCCTATGGCTGCCGCGACGGCGCTTGCGGCTCGTGCAAATCGAAGCTCATCTCCGGCCGCGTCATCCACGGCGTGCACCAGGCCAAGGCCTTGTCGCCGGCCGAAGAAGCCGCCGGCCTGATCTTGCCGTGCTGCGCCGCGCCGCAGACCGACTGCGTGATCGAAGCGCGCAGCGTGCCAGCCGCGGGCAGCGGCGCGATCCTGAGAATGCCGTCTCGTGTGATGAGCCTGGAACGCCCCCGCGCCGATGTCACCCTGCTGCGCCTGCAATTGCCCGCCAACCAGAACCTGCAATACCGCGCCGGCCAATACATCGAATTCATCTTGCGCGACGGCGCGCGGCGCAGCTATTCCATGGCCAATGCACCGCACACCTTGGGCACGCCGCCGGTCATTGAGCTGCACATTCGCCACTTGCCCGGCGGCAAGTTCACCGACACCGTGCTGGCCACGCTGAAGGAAAAAGACATCCTGCGCATCGAAGGCCCCTACGGCAGTTTTTTCCTGCAAGGCGACGGCCACAAGCCGCTGGTGCTGCTGGCCAGCGGCACGGGCCTGGCCCCCATCAAGGCCTTGATTGAAGAGCTGCAACACCAAGGTAACCAACGCCAGGCCGTGTTGTACTGGGGCTGCCGCAGCCTGGCTGACCTGTATCTGCATGACTGGGCGCTGCAACAAGCCGCCGCCCTGCCCTGGCTGCGCTATGTGCCGGTGCTGTCTGAACCCAAACCGCAGGATGCGTGGGCCGGCCGCACGGGCCTGGTGCACCAGGCGGTGATGCACGACTTGCCTGACCTGCATGGCCATCAGGTCTACGCCTGCGGCGTGCCGGTGATGGTGGACGCCGCGCGGCACGACTTCACCGCGCTGTGCGGCCTGCCCGACGACGAGTTCTACGCCGACAGCTTCACCAGCGAAGCCGACAAGCATGGGGTGCTGGCATGACGCGCAATCTCGTTCGCCGCGGCATGGTGGGCCTGGCGCTGCTCGCCGCGGCCACGTTGGGCCTGGCCCAAGGCACGCCGCCGATCCGCCTGTTGGTGCCTTACCCACCTGGCGGCCCGTTGGACATCGTGGCCCGCGCGCTGGCTGAAAGCGTGAAGACCAGCCTTGGCCCGGTGGTGGTTGAAAACCGGCCCGGTGCCGGCGGCAACCTGGGGGCGGACCTGGCGGCCAAGTCCGCGCCCGATGGCCGCACGCTGGTGATGGGTGCGGTGGCCACACACGCCATCAACCCCTGGCTGTACAGCAAGATGCCGTATGACGCGCTGCGCGACTTCACGCCCATCACCCGCGTGGCGCAGGTGCCCAATGTGCTGGTGATGAATGCCGAGGTGGCGCAGCGCCTGGGCATCCGCAGCGTGAGCGACCTGGTGCAACACGCGAAGAAGAACCCGGGCCGGCTGAACTACGGCAGCGGCGGCAACGGTAGCGCCGGGCACCTGGCCGGCGAGATGTTCAAGGCCCGCTCCGGCGTCTTTGCGGTGCACATTCCGTACGCCGGCGGGCCGCCGGCACAGCTGGCCCTGGTCGGCGGCCAGGTCGACTTCAACTTCGACAACCTGGCTGCTGCCGCTGCCAACATCAGGAGCGGCAAGCTCAAGGCGCTGGCCGTGACAACCGCGCGCCGCTCGACGGCGATGCCCGAAGTGCCGACGGTGGCCGAGACCGCGTCGGTGCC
>JANMYI010000392.1:0-9117 GCA_031381955.1 Burkholderiales bacterium | reverse complement strand
GTCCGCTTGGTTGCTTCGGATTCATGGCTCAAGGGTGCCGCTTCGGCGCCATAAAGAACCGACATGACCAGCTCCATCATCACCGCCCCCATGACGCGCGCCCCAGCGGCCACCCCCTGGCGCTGGCTGGTCATCGCATTGGCCATTGCCGCCCTGTGCTACCTGCCTGTGCTGCTGACTGACCGCTCGATCTTCGGTGTGCGCCTGTCGAACATGCAGTTGCTCAACCTGGGGCTGAGCCAGGTCAACCTGATGTTGATCGCGATGCTCGGCGCGTTGTCGCTGAACTACCTGACCGGCATTGCCGGCCTCATCTCAATCGGCCATGCCGCGTTTTATGCGGTCGGCGCCATGACTGCCGCCATCACGGGCACGCAGTGGGGCTGGCCGTTCCCGTTGGTGTTGCTGGCCGCCGGCGCCACCGGCGCCATCGCCGGTGTCATCGCCGGGCTGCCGTCGCTGCGTGTTCGGGGCCTGTACTTCGTGCTCTCGACTTTCGCCCTGCACTACATCGTGGTCTTTGCCTTCATGGAGTACCAGTTCAAGTTTTTCGATGTTGTCGGCGTGCCGTTCAAGCCGGCCACGCTCGGCCCGCTGGAGCTGAGCACCCCGACGCGCTGGTATTTCTTTTTGCTGCCGCTGGTCGCGCTGGCTTTTTGGGCGCTGCGCAACACCATGAACAACCGCGAAGGCCGCGCGATGATGGCCATGCGCGACCACGAGCTCGCTGCCACCTCGGCCGGGGTTGATGTGCGCATCCTGCGCCTGAAGGCCTTTGCCTTCAGCTCGGCCATCGCAGCCATGGCCGGCGCGCTGTACGCCTACTACCTGACCAACGTCACGGCAGAGGCCTTCGGCATTCACTTCGCCATCCAGTTCATCGCCATGATCATCATCGGCGGCATGGGCTCGCTGGCCGGCTCGCTGGTGGGCGCGGCGGTGTGGCTGCTGCTGCCGTCCATCATCACCGGCTTCGCCTCGCAGGCGGGCGACTCAACCGGCATCGTGCGGCTGCTGCTGGTCGATCACAAAGCGCAGTTGGTGCAGGTGATCTTCGGCATGCTGGTGATCTTGCTGCTGATCTTCGCGCCCGAAGGCCTGGCCGGCATCGGGCGCAAATTGCGCCAGCGCTTCGCTGCGGCACGGAGCAAGTGATGAACAACCTGCTTGAAGTCAAAGGCCTCTCGGTCGGCTATGCGCGCAAGGGCCTGGCGCTGGAAGACGTGAGCCTGGCCGTGCCGCAAGGCGGCATCGTGGCCCTGCTGGGTGCCAACGGCGCGGGCAAGACCACGCTCATTCGCGCCATCATGGGCCTGCTCGATTTGCACCATGGCCATGTGGCGCAAGGTGCGGTGGAATTCGCTGGCCACAGCGCGCTGGGCCGCCCCGCCCACCGCCTGGTGCGCGACGGCATGGCCCTGGTGCCCGAGGGCCGCTTGATCTTCAAGCAACTCAGCGTGCAAGACAACCTCAACGTCGGCGCGGCCATGCTGCCGCGCGCACAGCTGCGCGAGCGCATGGATGCGGTGTTTGAACTTTTCCCGCGCCTGCTTGAACGCCGCGATCAAGCCGCGGGCTGGCTTTCCGGTGGCGAGCAGCAAATGCTGGCGCTGGGCCGCGCACTGGTCTCCAAGCCACGCTTGCTGTTGGTCGATGAACTCTCGCTCGGCCTGGCGCCGTTGATCGTGCAGGCCATCTACAAGCAACTGAAAGTGGTGGGCGAAACGCTGGGCACGTCGATGTTGATCGTGGAACAAAACGCCCGCCTGGCGCTGGCCTTCGCCAGCACGGCTTACGTGCTCGACCGCGGCCGCATCGTCGTCTCAGGCCCGGCCAGTGAAGTGGCGGCCAGTGACGCCATGCACGAGTCTTACCTGGGCGCCAAACGCGCGGCTTGATAGGCCTCACCGTGACCACCACCCCATTGCTCGAAGTTTCTTCCCTGGTGATGCGCTTCCAGGGCATCACCGCACTCAGCGATGTCTCGTTCAGCATGGCCGCGGGCAGCATCACCTCGTTGATCGGCCCCAACGGCGCGGGCAAGACGACGATGTTCAACTGCATCACCGGCATGTACCGGCCCACCAGCGGCAAGGTGGCCTTCGACGGCACCGACATCACCGCTGCCCCCGCGCACCAGGTGTCCAAACACGGCATTGCGCGCACCTTCCAGAACCTGGCCTTGTTCGCCGGCCTGAGCGTGCTCGACAACCTGCTGGTGGGCGCCTACCGGCAAGGCAGTTCAGGCCTGCTGCAAGGCGCGCTGCTCAGCCCCAAGGCGCGTGCCGAGCAACGCGCCGCTGAAGCAGCTGCGCGCGAGGTGCTTGAATTTCTGGGCATGCCCGACACCGCCAACATGCTGCCTGGCGAGATGCCCTATGGCCGCCAGAAGCAGGTTGAGTTCGCCCGCGCACTGATGCAAAGAGCGCGGCTGGTGTTGCTTGATGAACCCATGGCCGGCATGAGTGCCCCAGAGAAGCAGGCCATGACGGCGCTGATCCAGCGCGCGCGCTCGCAATACGGCATGAGCTTCCTGATCGTCGAGCACGACATCCCGGTGATCATGGACATCTCCGACAAGATCGTGGTGCTCGACTTCGGCGTCAAGATCGCCGAAGGCACGCCTGATGAAGTGCGGGCTGATCCGGCGGTGATTGCGGCCTATCTGGGCAACGAGGCGGCAGCAGAAGCTTGAGGCGCTGTCGTTGCTTGGCCGGTGCCCGTGCACGACACCCTAACCATCCAGATCATTTGAGCTACCATTCCCGCTCATTCGAAGGAGCGGCGATGACCACCTCTGCACGCCAACGCACGCAGCGTGAACCCGCGCAGGCCAAAGCCAGCAGCTTCACCGTCATCTCGGTGAAGTTGGCGTTGTCGATGGGTTTTTCCGAGGCCAGCGAGTTGTCCCACACGCCATTGATGCCGCGGTTGGGGTCGATGTACCAGAAGGTGTCCATCGCCAATTGATGCAGGCCCGTGCTCTGGCCACCGGCATTGATGGCCCAGATGTTGAACCAGCCCGCGTTCTTGATCGTGCCCTCGGGGTTTTCAACCACCAGCGTCTGGTGGCGCGGCACGTTGGAGATCAACTCCTGCGCCTGCACGCTGCCCACCAGCAGCACGCTCATCAGGCTGAGGAACAAGTTCGTTAGAGATCGCATGGCAGCCTCTCGGTGTGGTTGGGCTTGTGGCAAAGGTGCGCGCTAAAACAGATGGTGGAGCGGGCTAACGTTCAAGTCCAGCCAGCGTCAACGATGAAGTCTTGGGCGGTGCACAGCGCGCTGTCGTCAGCGGCCAGAAACAGCGCCATGCGTGCGATGTCGTCGGGCATCAGCGCGCGGTTGATGCACTGGCCGCGGGCGATGTCGGCGCGGGCCTGGTCGTCGACCCACAGGCGCTGTTGCTTGGCTGTCATCACCCAACCCGGCACGATGGTGTTGACGCGGATGTTGAACGGCCCCAAATCGCGCGCCAGGCTGCGCGTGAGCCCTTGCACCGCGGCCTTGCAGGTGGCGTAGACCGGCATGCCGCCTTGCTTGAGCATCCAGCACAGCGAGCCGAATTTGATGATCGAGCCCGCGCCGGCGGCCTTCATGTCAGGCACCACATGGCGCGCGGCGAAAAACTGGTGCTTGAGGTTCAACGCCACTGCGGCGTCCCAGCTTTCGGGTGTGGTGGAGTCGATGCCGTGGCGTTGGTCGTTGGCGGCGTTGTCGAGCAACACGGCCAGCGGCCCGGTGTGGCGGCGCGCGGTGTCGATGGCGCGTTCCAACGCAGCGGTGTCCGTCAGGTCGGCCGCCACGAACACCGGCGCATGGCGCGCGCCGGACAGTTCGGCGGCCAGCGCCTGGCCGGCGGCGAGGTTGATGTCGATGAAGCCGACCTTGGCGCCTTGGCGCACAAAGTGTTCGACCAGCGCTGCACCGATGCCGCTGGCCCCGCCAGTGACGAGCACGCTGCGGTCTTCCAGGCTGGGGGTAGCGGGCAAGGCCGGCATGAGCGCTTGTCTTGGCCTTCCGGGTGGTCATACTAGAACGGGGGTGTTCAGTACCGAAAAAGGGAAAACACTCCGCGGCATAACCGTGATCCTTACCCGGTGGCACCATGGTTTGCAGCCCAGTCCCAGTCGCGGCGTGCTTCGGCCTGACCGGGCCGAGGGTGTCGGGCGGACGGCGACGGGGGACACGAGCGAAGCAGCACGCCCTGCCGGCCTGATCCCGCGCCTCACGCTGAAGTGCCGTACTCCGAGCCAGACAGAGAAAACCCCGCATACCCCGCCCGTGCCACCTCATCGCACTCGCGCCGGTACACGCCAATCTTCGCCACATAGGGCATGAACACCCTTGGCTTACCTGGAACGTTGGCACCCAGGAACCATGAATCGGCCAAGGGGAACAAGGTGCGATTCGCCGCGTCGTTCACCTGCACCACCCAGCGGTCTTCGGCTTGCAGTTCAGCATCGATGCGCGTGTAGCCCCCAACGCGCATGTGTGCCAGGCAGCGGGAAATCCATTCGACATGCTGCTCGATGCCCACCACCATGTTCACCAGCACGGAAGGGCTGCCCGGGCCGGTGATGATGAACAGGTTGGGAAACCCCGCCGTCATCAAGCCCAGGTAGGTGCGCGGGCCGGCGGCCCATTTGTCTTGGAGCGTGCGCCCGCCCAGGCCACGGATGTCGATGCGCGCCAATGCGCCGGTGAGCGCGTCATAACCCGTGGCCAGCACGATGGCGTCGAGTTTGTGTTCGGCCGCCGTGGTGCGGATGCCGTTGGCGCTGACGCATTCAATCGGCGTGGCGCGCACATCCACCAGTTCGACATTGGGCCGGTTGAAGGTCTCGTAGTAGCCGGTGTCCACACAGATGCGCTTGGCGCCCAGCGGGTGGTTGGTCGGCAGCAGCATCGCTGCCACGCGCGGGTCTTTCACAGTGGCGCGGATCTTGGCGCGAACAAAGTCGGCAATGGTGTCGTTCGACGCCTTGTTCACCATCAGGTCGTTGAACGCATGCACGAAGTTCACGCCGCCCTTGGCCCAGCGCGCCTCGTATTCGCGTTCGCGCTCTGCGGCCGTGGTGTCAGCCGCGGCGCGTTCGGTGAAGTCGTACAGCGTGCCCACCTCGCGGGCGCGCGCCCGGTGTTCGGCGTAGCTCGCCTTCCACTCACGCTGCGCCGCTTCGGTGAGCGGCCGGTTCCACGCCGGGATGCTGAAGTTGGGCGTGCGCTGGAACACCACCAACCTGGCCGCTTGCTTCGCGATCGCCGGAATGGCCTGGATGCCCGACGAGCCGGTGCCGATCACCGCCACATGCTTGCCAGTGAAATCAACCCCCTCATGCGGCCAGGCGCCGGTGTGGTGCAGCGCGCCTTGAAATTCGGCCAGGCCGGGCAAGTCGGGCATGCGGGCCGCCGACAAGGCGCCGGTGGCCATGACGCAAAAGCGCGCGCTGATGTCCTCGCCTTGCGCGCTGCGCAACCGCCACCCGTCAGCATCCTCATCGAAGTGCGCGGCGCTGATGGCGGTGTTGAATTGAATGTCGCGGCGCAAGTCAAAGCGCTGCGCCACATGCTGGATGTAGCGCAGGATTTCCGGCTGTGCGGCGTAGCGCTCGCTCCAGGCCCATTCCTGCTCCAGCTCGCTGGAGAACGAGTACGAGTATTGAAGGCTTTCCACATCGCAGCGCGCGCCGGGGTAGCGGTTCCAGAACCACACGCCACCCACATCGGCCGCGGCTTCAAACACCCGCACGCGCCAGCCTTGGCCGCGCAGGGTGTGCAGCAAGTGCAGGCCGGCAAAGCCGGCGCCCACCACGGCCACGTCGAGCCTGGCGTCGTCTTGGGCCATGGCCTGCGCCACGCTCAGCCCACCCGCACGCGCGGCGCGCCCGAAATGGCTGCGTTCACGCGCGGCATTACCTGCTCGGCCATGAGTTGCATCGAACGTTTGGTCAGGCCTTCATCCACCCAGTCCATGCCGGCGTAGACCAGCTCGCCGAAGTCGCCGATCTGCTCGCGCAGCGCCAGGATCTGGTCGACGACGCTGTTCACGCTGCCGTGGATGCACAGCCGGTCGAGGATGTAGTCGATGGTCACCGTGCTGTCGGCTTGCTCCTGGCTTTCCTTGAACACGACCTGGCCACCGCGCTTGGCCACCTTGGCATAGAGCTGCTGGTAGTAGTAGCGGTAGGGGCTGCGCGCGTGGTCGATGGCATAGGCACGCGCCGTCTTTTCGTCATCCGCCACGAAGATGGTGCGGGCCACGCGCCAGTCGGCCACATCGGCCACCTGGCCCACGTTGCGCTTGCCCTGCTCGTAGTTGGCCCAATGCGTCTTGGCCCATTTGGGCAACAGGAAGTTGGCCGACAAGGGGTGGAAGTCGCGCTCGCCCATGGCGATCACGCCCTTGGAAAACGGCGCCACCACGGTGCCGACGATTTCCGGACGCGGGCGTTGGTAGGGCTTGGCCACGACGCCGATGCCGATGGCCGGGTCGTAGGTTTTGCTCGTGCTCACCTTGAAGCGGTTGCCGGGCAGGTCGATGTCATACGGCGGTTCGCGCTGCCAGAGTTCAAGGATCACGTCGATGCACTCACCAAACAGCTTGTTGCGGTCGACATCGAGCATGCCCAGCGCTTCGAAGTCAGACGGCAGCGCGCCGGGGCTGACGCCGAAGATGAAGCGGCCTTGCGCCAGGTGGTCGAACATCGCGGCCTGCGCGGCGATGAGCGTGGGGTGCATCTGCGACAGGTTGCAGGTGCCCGTGCCCAGCATGATGTTCTTGGTGGCGTGGATCAGCGTGGCCAGGAAGGTCATCGAGTGGGTGATGTTCTCGGTGCTGTCGGTGAGGTGCTCGCCGATGAAGACATCGTAGAAACCGAGTTGATCGGCCAGGATCACGGTCTCGCGGTCTTCCTGCAAGGTGCGCAAGGGCTCGCGCCCCAGTTCGTGCATGGGCATCATGAACAGTCCGAGTCGCATGGTGGGCCTGGTTGTTGCTGAACGGTACTTGAATATACTGGCAAGTACATCTGCGCACAATAGCCTGACGTGGCGTTGTCGTTCCGCAGTGGCGCGCAAGCGCTGTCGCAGCGCGCTTGTGTCCGGCAGCTACCTTACTGAACGCTTGACTACTGTTGGGTAGACTGCAATACTGTTGAGATTGGCCTGGCCTGTTGCCCGGCCACCTCACCGGCTTGCCACCCGCGATGAACGCTCCCCTGCCCAGCTCCGCCGCCGCGCCCCGCTCGATTGCCGACTTGCCGGTGCAACGCGCCGCCGCGCCGCGCACACCGGCACAGGCGCGGGCGCTGTACTACAACACCGGCAATGCCTTCGACGTGAAGCTGCCGCCCGTGCCCGACGCCAGCTTCACCACCGAGCCCGCGCGCGCGCTCGATGCCCGCACGCCCACCTGCTTGATCGCCTGCGACCGCGCGGCCGAACTGGGCACACCCTACCCCGCCACCACGCCGCTGCTGCTGGCGCGCTATGCGCGCATCCGCCCCGGCGAGGCCATTCGCACCGAGTGGCAGGCCAGTGGCGTGATGGTTTACGTCATCAGCGGCAGCGGCAGCACCACCTGCGGCAGCGAGGTGGTAGCCTGGGGCGCGGGCGATGTCTTCGTGCTGCCGGGCGGCTGCGCGCATTCGCACCATGCGGGCGATGCGGCAGCGGTGCTGTGGCTGGTGAGCAATGAGCCGCAACTGGCGTTTGAACACCTGCGCGGCCCGGCCAGCGGCCATGCGCCCACCGATGTGGTGCACTTCACGGCGCCGGAAATGGAACGCCAGATCGAGCTGATCTACAGCATCGGCCGCGGTGACGACATTGCCGGCTCGGCGCTCATCCTGGCGTCAACCAAGCAAGAGGCCATTCGCAACGTGTTGCCCACGCTCACGGTGGCCATGAACACGCTGCCGCCGGGCGTGTCGCAGCGCCCGCACAGCCACAACTCGGTGGCGGTGAGCCTGGTGATCGAAGGCGAGGGCTGCCATTCGGTGGTGAATGGCGTGCGCAAAGACTGGGCGCCCTGGGCCACCACCATCACCCCGGCCACCGCCGTTCATTCGCACCACAACGAAGGGCCGAAGCGCGCCATGTTCCTCATCGTGCAAGACGGCGGCCTGTACTACACACGGGCCTTGGGCTTTTCATTTGCCGATGAGCCCGCGCCCAAGGAGAACTCAACGAGACCACCCTCACCCCCCAGCGCCTGGCCGTGCGCCCCCTGGGCACAGCCCTGGGCGCCGAAGTGCGCGGCATCGACATGCGTGCGCCGCTCGACGACGCCACCCGCGCCGAACTGCTGGCCGCTTGGATGCAGCACTTGGTGCTCGTCTTCCCCGGCCAGCGCATCAGCGACGAAGAGCATGTGGCCTTCACGCGCTTCCTGGGCGAGCCCGAAATCTTTCACCAGGCGATCATCAAATCAAGCAGCGTGCGCGAGATCTTTCGCGTCTCCAACGTCAATGAGGAAGGCGTGCTGATGCCGCCCACCGACCCCACGGTGCGCCAGCTCTCGCTGGCTCAGTGGTGGCACACCGACAGCAGCTACCGCGCCCTGCCCTGCGTGGGCGCCTTGCTGCATGGCGTGGAGGTGAGCCGCAGTGGCGGTGAAACGCAGTTCACCAATCTGTACAAGGTGTATGAGGCGCTGCCCGCGGCGCTGAAAGCGGGCATTGCCGGGCGCAAGGCACGCCACAACTTCGAGCACATGCACACCTTGCAGCCGCTCAAACCGATGACTGAAGCCGAACGCGCCGCGGTGCCGCCGGTGTGGCACCCGCTGGTGCGCGTGCACCCCGTCACCGGCCGCACCTCGCTGTACATCAGCCCCATTTACAACGACGAGGTCGAAGGTCTGCCCACCACAGAGGCGCGCGCCTTGATCCAGGAGTTGGCCGCGTTCGCCGGCCGCCCCGAGTTCGTCTATTCGCACCGCTGGGAAACCGACGATGTGGTGATGTGGGACAACCGCTGCACCCTGCACCAGGTGACCGCGTTCGACCCCACCGAGCGGCGCGTGATGCACCGCACCACCCTGGTCGGCACTCAGCCCGTGGTGGCGGCAGCGGCGGCATGATGGCCACACCTGCCTCACCCGCATCACCAACCA
>JANMYI010000353.1:0-6691 GCA_031381955.1 Burkholderiales bacterium | reverse complement strand
AATCGCGGTCCAGGCTCTTGAGCTTGCTGCGGTCGTCGCTGGACACGCTGGCCGGCGGGATGCGCGCAATCTTGGCCACGATCTCTTCCACTTCCAGGCGCGTGATCGTCTTCTTCTGCTTGTTCTTGGGCAGGATGCGCTGCGCGGCGCCGGCTTCGTCGATCACGTCGATCGCCTTGTCGGGCAAGTGCCGGTCGTTGATGTACTTGGCAGAGAGTTACGCCGCGGCCTTCAACGCAGCCGGTGCGTACTTCACGCTGTGATGCTCTTCGAAACGCGACTTCAAACCCTTCAGGATTTCAACCGTTTCCTCCACCGAGGGTTCAACCACGTCGATCTTCTGGAAGCGCCGTGACAGCGCCGCGTCTTTCTCGAAAATGCCACGGTATTCGGTGAAGGTGGTGGCGCCGATGCACTTCATGGCGCCGTTCGAAAGCGCCGGCTTGAGCAGATTGCTCGCGTCCAGCGTGCCGCCCGAGGCCGCCCCCGCGCCGATCAGCGTGTGGATTTCATCGATGAACAGAATGGCGTTGGGCTGATCCTTCAACTGCTTGAGCACGCCCTTGAGCCGCTGCTCGAAGTCGCCGCGGTATATGGTGCCGGCCAGCAGGGAGCCCATGTCCAGCGCATACACCGTGCTCGCGGCCAGGATCTCGGGCACATCGTTTTGCGTGATGCGCCAGGCCAGGCCCTCGGCGATGGCGGTCTTGCCCACGCCGGCTTCACCCACCAGCAGCGGGTTGTTCTTGCGCCGGCGGCACAAGATTTGAATGACGCGCTCCACTTCGTGCTGGCGGCCGATAAGCGGGTCGATCTTGCCGTCGCGCGCCAGGGTGTTGAGGTTCTGCGTGAACTGGTCGAGCGGCGAGCCCTTGCCCTCGGCAGCTTCTTCCTTGTCGCTTTCGCCGCTGCCGCCTTCATTGCCCTTGGGCGCCTCGGGCGGGTCGGACTTCTTGATGCCGTGGGCGATGAAGTTCACCACGTCGAGCCTGGTGACGCCTTGCTGGTGCAGGTAGTACACGGCGTGCGAGTCTTTCTCGCCGAAGATGGCCACCAGCACGTTCGCCCCAGTGACTTCTTTCTTGCCATTGCCGGTGGACTGCACATGCATGATCGCGCGCTGAATGACGCGCTGAAAACCCAGCGTGGGCTGCGTGTCGACCTCTTCGGTGCCGGAAACGGTGGGCGTGTTTTCCTTAACGAAATTAACCAGGCTCTTGCGCAGGTCGTCAATATTGGCGGCGCAGGCGCGCAGCACTTCGGCGGCAGAGGGGTTGTCCAGCAAGGCCAGCAACAGGTGCTCGACCGTGATGAATTCATGCCGCTGTTGGCGCGCCTCGACGAACGCCATGTGCAGGCTGACTTCCAGTTCTTGCGCAATCATGCGGCCTCCATAAAGCACTGCAGGGGGTGTCCATTGCGGCGGGCTGCCGCAAGCACCAGTTCTACCTTGGTCGAAGCGATGTCCTTGGAAAACACCCCGCACACCGCACGCCCGTGATGGTGGATCATGAGCATGATTTGCGTGGCTGTCTCCAGGTCGTGCGAAAAATACTGCTGCAAGACCATGACCACGAACTCCATCGGGGTGTAATCGTCATTCAGCATCAAGACTTGATACGGCGGCGGTGGCTTCGTGCGTGCTTCCTGCCGCTCAGCCACAACGGCGCCATGCCCATCGCCATGCCGCGGCGGCGCTGGTGGCGGCGGGCTGGGTGGGGTGTTGTCAACGGGCATGGCCCATTCTATCGAGACAGGGCTTACGCCCCGATGCGGCTGCACGCATGGGCTGTCAACGAATGAGGCCATGCGTGCAAGGCCAGCGCAGTGCCGGCGAGCGCGCAGCGCAGCCTACGACAGCGACGCTGCCTTAGAGCGCTGCCGTCACGGCCAGATGACGGGCGTTTCGACCGAAATGATGGGCTCGATGCTGCCGGCAAAGTTGGGCAGGTCTGCCAGCAAGGTCTTGCCTTCGGTGCTTTCGAGCGCGGCCCACAGCGCCGCTTCGGAGTCGAACCACAACTCGGAAAAGCCGTCGTAACCGAATTTGGGAAAGCGCGCTTTGTCCACCAGGTTGACCGAGTAACGCTTCAACCCCGGCAGCTTGGCGCAGAGTTGGGCATGCACGCCCAGCCAGTGGCGCGTGAAGGCCTCATGCGTCATGTCGTCGCGCTTGCGCACCAACCCCAGGCGCTTGGTGTGGGTGGTGGTCATGATCTGCTCCCTGCGGCAGGCCGCACCTTGATGCCCAGTTCGTCTTCACGAATCCTCATCAGCGCCGCGGTGTCACGCTCGGCATAGCCCAGCGCCGCAGCACGGTCGAGCGTGGCCAGCGCGCCGGCGCCCACCACGGCGTCGAAGCCCAGCGCCTTGGCCGCATCAACCGCCAGGCGTACATCTTTGGCGGCCAGCTTGACCATGAAGCCCGGGCTGTCGTCGCCGATGAAGGCCTTCTTGGGCATCGCCACGGCGAGCTGCTGGTTCCAGGCCATGGTGGTCTTCATCACCTCCAGCATCAGCTCCAGCGTCAGCCCTTCTTTCACGCCGATGGCCAGCGCCTCGGTGTTGGCGCACATGATGGTGGTGGCCAGCAAGTTGTTGGTCATCTTCATGGCATGGCCGGCACCAGGCCCGCCGCACAAGAAGGTCTGGTTGCCCATGCAATCGAGCACCGGCTTGGCGCGTTCGATGTCGGCCGCCTCACCACCCACCATCAGCGTGAGCGTGCCGGTCACGGCATGCTCGCTGGTCTTGCCCACGGGCGAGTCAACCAGTGCCATGCCGCGCTCGAGCAGGGCCCGGCCGACGCGCCTGGAGGTTTGCGGGTCGATGGTGCTCATCTCGATCACCAAGCCACCGCGCGGCAAACCTTCGGCCACGCCGTTCGGCCCCAGCACCACTTGTTCGACATGCGCCGGCAGCGGCAGCATGGTGACCACGATGTCGCTGGCCGCGCCCACTTCGCGTGGTGACGCTGCGGTGCGGGCGCCGAGCGCGATGAGCCTGGCCATGGCGGCCGGATCGAGGTCAAACACCGTCAGCGTGTGCCCGCCTTTCAGGATGTTGGCTGCCATCGGCGCGCCCATCACACCCAAGCCAATGAAACCGACTTTCATGCCATCTCCTCTGGTTTTAAAAGAATTCAACTGCGTTCGGCCCATTGCTTCATTTGCCACAGCGGCAGGCCGCGCAGGTCGGCCGCGTCGGTGCGCATGAACTCGGCCGCACCCGGCTTCGAGCCCAGCCGTTCATAGGCCTGCTGCACCAGCGGCGCGGTGCGCTCGAACGCACCCTTGACCTGGGCCCACGACAAGGGCTGCTCGATGATCTTGTTGTCGACCAGGTACTTGCTGGTTTCCAGCACCGCGCGGGCATCGTTCTCGGTGGGCCAGGCCCAGCCGCGCGCGAACAGCACGTCGTCTTTCACCACCTTGGCGCCCGCCTCGGGGTCGAGCTTCCAGTAGTCCTTCACCAGTTGCGACACCGCACCCGGGTTCATGGCGGTGAGCGCGGCCACGGCCTCTTGCTGCGCCATCAAGAACGCCACCACCACGTTGGGGTGCTTCTCGGTCAGGGCGTTGTGCGCCAGCCAGAAGCTGCGGTGCAGGTAGTAGCCGTCGGGGTAGAAGGCTGACTTCTTGACTGACGGCAGCAAGATGCCCGCGCCCTTGCCTAGCGGGCCTTCATAGTGACCCTCGGTGTAGCCGAAGGAATTCATGATGGCCACCGTGCCGGTGGGCTCAGCGGCTAGGTAGGCGGGGTAGATGGCACAGGTGGCGTCGGTGCCGGTGGGCACCTGCGCGGCCTGCGCCAGGGTGGTCATGTTGACGATCTTGATGTCGTGATCTTTCGGGTTCGCGCTGCCCAACTCGTGCCGCATCATTTGCGACATCGCGTTGTACGGGTCACCGCCCAGCAGCGTGCCCACGGTCTTGCCTTTCAGGTCTTGCAAGTTGCGAATAGGCGAGCCCTTGCGCGTGGCGATGACGAAACGCAAATGGCCTTCGCCCACCACCATCAAGCTCACCGGCAGCTTGGCCGAAATGGCGCGAATGATCGGCGTGTTGCCCCACATGCCCATGTCGAGGTTGTTGCCCACGATGGCTTCCACCATCGGCAACGCGGTGGGGTACTCGCGCCACTCCACGGTGAGGTCGTAGCCCAGTTCGGCGGCGCGCTTTTCGAACAGCTTGTTGTTGATCATGTACTGGGTCATGGGCGAATTGCCCGCGGCCCAGGGAATGCGGCCCACTGATACCTTGTGCGTTTGGCGTGTGCCCTGGGCGCGCACGATGGCCGGCGCGGCGGCCAGCGCGGCACCGCCCCCCAAGAGTTGCAGTGCACGGCGGCGCGGCAGGGGTGTGTCGAACGTGTTCATACAGCGGTCTCCTCGTTATGAGCAGGGGTGGCAACAGCGCTGCCGCCAATGGCGCGGTAGGCCTCGTCTCGAATCAAATTCCAGATGCGTTCGTTCAGTTCGCCAAAGCGCGTCTCGACGCGCACCGACTCGCGGCGCGGGCGTGGCAGGTCGATTTCGATCTCGGCCTTGATGCGGCCCGGGTGGCTGCTCATCACGATCACGCGGTCACCCAAAAAGACGGCCTCTTCGATGTCGTGCGTGATGAACACAGCCGTCTTGCGCTGCTCGCGCGTTTGCGTCTCACCCCAGATGCGCAGCAGTTCCACCTGCAAGATGAGCCGGGTTTGCGCATCCAGCGCGCCCAGGGGCTCGTCGAGCAAGAGCAGATCGGGGCCGTTGGCCAGCAGCCTAGCCAGCGCCACGCGCTGGCGCATGCCGCCTGAAAGCTGGTGCGGGTACTTTGTTTCAGCGCCGTTCAGGCCCACCAACTCGATGTATTCGCGCACGCGCTCTTGCCGCTGCGCCGGGCTCATGCCCTGCCCCGGCGTGCCGTGCGCCAGGCCGAAGCCGACGTTTTGCTCCACTGTCTGCCAGGGCATCAACGCATAGTCTTGAAACATCACACCGCGCTCGGCGCCGGGGCCGGTGATGGCCCGGCCGTCCATCTCGATGCTGCCGGCGCTGGCGCTGTCCAACCCGGCAATCAGATTCAGCACCGTGCTCTTGCCGCAGCCCGAAGGCCCGACGATGCAGACGAATTCGCCAGCCTGCATATCGAGCGAGAAGTCGGCCACGGCCAGCGTGGGCGTGCCCGTTCGCGCAGCCTGGAACTGCTTGGAGATGCCGCGCAGTCGCAGCTTGGGAGTGGTGGCGGTCATGTTCACGGGCTCTTAAACCTTCCAGGGCATCAGCCGCCGCTCGGCGGCGCGGAACAGGCGGTCGATGAGCAACGCGACCAAGCCCACCACGATCATGCAAACGACGATGGCGTTGAGATCCACGCTGTAGGCATAGAAGATGAACATCATCTGGCCGATGCCGCCCGAGCCACCGGCGCCCGACTTCGCACCCACCGCAAGCTCGGCGGCGATGATCGCCGTCCACGCCACGCCCATGGCCAGGCGCGCGCCCAACACCACCGATGGCATTGCAGCAGGCAGCAGCACATGGCGCAGGATGCGAGCGCGCGGCACGCCCATGGTCTGGGCCGCACGCAGCAGCTTGGCGTCAACATGGCTCACGCCATGCACGGTGTTCACCAGCAGCGGGAAGAAGGCGGCGTAGGTGACGATCGAGAGCGCCGCGGGCGTGCCGGTGCCGAACCACAGAATGGCGATCGGCAGCACCGCCATCGGCGCGATGGGGCGGAAGCTTTCAATGATCGGGTCGAGGTTGTCGCGCAGCGCGCGGCTCGAGCCCATCAACACCCCGAGGCCCACGCCCAGCACCAGTGCGCAGGCAAAACCGGCCAGCACGCGGCCCAGGCTTTGCACCAAGGCGTTGGGCAGATCGCCGCTGGCAGTGAGCGCATAGAACGTGCTGAGCACCTTGGTTGGATAAGGCGCACGTGTGTCGGGCGGCAGCGTGAAGGCCCACAGTTGCCAGGCCACCAGCGCCAGCAACGGCAGGGCCAACGCCTGCCACAGCCTGGCTTGCGGTGAAGGCAGTGCAAGTGAAGGCGCAGCCGCACTCATAACTCGGCCCCCTGTGACCACGGCGTGAGTTTTCGCTGCAGGGCACGCAACAAGGTGTCGCACAAAAAACCGACCATGCCGATCACGGCGATGAAGCCAAAGACCTTCGGGCTCATCAACAACTGCCGGTACCACTCGATGGCAAAACCCAGCCCGCTGGGTGCGCCAATCAACTCGGCCGCCACCACCGCGGCCCAGGCGCCGGCAAAGGCCAGCCGCACGCCGACCATCACCGTGGGCAACGCGGCGGGCACCACCACATGGCGCAGCGTGGCCTGGCGTGAAATGCCCATGGTGCGCGCAGCCGCGAGCAGCTTGGCATCGACCCCGCGCACACCGGCCACGGTGTTCAACAGCAGCGGAAAGAAGGCCACGTAGACCATGATGAACACCGGCAGCGTGTTGCCCACGCCGAAGATGAACAACGCCAGCGGGATCCAGGCAATGCCCGAGATCGGCCGCAGCAGTTCGACCAGCGGGTCGACGTAGGCTTCCACGCGCGGCGACAAGCCCATCACAAAGCCCAGTGGCACGGCCAGCAGCATGGCGATGAGCAGGCTCAAGGCCAGGCGCGCGGTGCTCACCGAGGCATGCTCAAACACCTCGCCCTCGCGCGCCAGTTCAAACATGGCCTTGG
>JANMYI010000276.1:0-1748 GCA_031381955.1 Burkholderiales bacterium | reverse complement strand
GATGCAGATGCTGCCACCGCCGGCCACCGCCATGCCGGGTGCCACGGCCTGGATGGCAAAGAAGTAGTGCTTCAGGTTCAGCGCCTGCCGCTCGTCCCAGTACGCGGGTGTGACCTCTTCCATGCTGTGGCGGTCGTCGCGGCCGGCGTTGTTCACCAGCACGTGTATGGGGCCGTGTGCGGCCAGCAGGTGCGCCAGCAGCGCCTGGTAGGCCGGCACGTCGCGCACATCGCAGGCAGCATAGGTGGGCGCCATGCCACCGGCCGCTTGCACATCTGCGATCACCTCGCGCCCGCCATCGGGCCGCGTGCCGCAGAACGCCACGCGCGAGCCTTGCGCGGCGAAGGCGCGAACCAGCTCGGCACCGATGCCCGAGCTGCCGCCCGAGATGAAGACCAGCTTGCCGGCCAGCGACGCAAATCTTGTAGCGGTCATGCCGCCAACTCCGCCGGCAGCACTTCACTCATGGCCACCACACGGCCCAGCTCGATGCTGCGCTGCGCGGCCAAACCGGTGGCCACGCTGCGCAGGCCTTCTTCGAGGCCGATCTCGGCCAGCCGGCCTTCGCGCACGGCCAGGGCAAAGCGCAAGTGCTCGATGTACGACGCGCCGAAGTGGTGGCCCGGGTAGCGGATGGCGGTGTCCCACACCCGGCGCACCGACACGCCGCGCCCGGTGCCCGAGGGCTGGCCCCAGGCCTCGCGCCGGCCCCAGTCTTCACGCCGGCCATGGCGCAGGGTGAGCGAGGGCAGCAATGATTCGAGCTTGCCGGCGTCGCCCACCACGGTGATGTGTTCGTTGTCCACCGAGTTCTCGGCAAACATGCACAGGTCGAGCATGGCGCGCGCGCCGCTGGGGTATTCAACCACCACGTAGGCGCTGTCCAGGATGTCGGGGCGCCGGCCGCCGTACTGCTCATCAAGGTGGTTCACGCGCTGGCCCCCCGAGGCGAACACGCGCGTGGGGCGCTCTTGCAACAGCAGGTCCATCAGGTTGAAGTAGTGACAGCACTTTTCAACCAGCGTGCCGCCGGTGTTGGCGCTGAAGCGGTTCCAGTCAGCCACCTTCGGGTAGAACGGTTCGCGGTGTTCACGAATCGCCACCTGGTGGATGCGGCCCACCTCGCCGGCACGCGCCATGCGGATCATCTCCGCCACCGGTGGCATGTAGCGGTATTCCTGCGCCACCCACACCAGGGCCTGCCGGCCGGCGCTCAGGCGCAAGAGTTCCACGCCATCTTCCATGCGCGTGACCAATGGCTTTTCAACCAGGATGTGCAGCGGCGTGGCCAGGGCGCTGCGCAGCATGTCGATGTGCGTGAAGTTGGGCGTGGCGATCACCACTGCATCGCACAAGTTGCTGGCCAGCAGCTCGGCGTGGTGTTCGAACGCGCGCGGCGGGTTGGCATCGAACAAGGCCAGCGCCGCGGTGCGGCTGGCGGCATGCGGGTCGGCGATGCCCGTGACGCTGGCGCCCCCCATGGCCAGGATGTTGAGGATGTGTTCGCGACCCATGCTGCCGCAGCCGATGATGCCGTATCGAAGCATGCTCATGTCTACAGTTATCCTTTGATGCCACCTTGTGTGAGGCCACCCACCACGCGCTCCTGGAACAGCGCAATCAGCACCGCCACCGGCACGATGGCCACAATGAGCGCGGCCGAGATGATGGGCCAGGGAAAGCTGAACTCACCCTGGTACAGCGTGATGCCCACGGGCAGCGTGCGCATGCTGGCGCTGCTGTTCAGG
>JANMYI010000268.1:0-1549 GCA_031381955.1 Burkholderiales bacterium | reverse complement strand
GGCTGGGCCATCGTGGCCTTGGTGGTGCTGCTGAAGATCGCGTTCTACTGGCTGAATGCCAAGGCCTACCAGTCGATGGCCAAGATGAAGGCCATCAACCCCAAGGTGATGGCGCTGCGCGATCGCTTCAAAGACAACCCGCAGCAGATGCAGCAGGAGATGATGCGCATCTACCGCGAAGAAAAGGTCAACCCGTTGGGCGGCTGCCTGCCCATCTTCGTGCAGATGCCGTTCTTCATCGCCCTGTACTGGGTGCTGTTGTCGAGTGTGGAAATGCGCAACGTGCCTTGGATCGGCTGGATCACCGATCTTTCAACGAAGGATCCTTATTTCATCCTGCCCGTGTTGATGACCGCTTCGACCATGCTCCAGACCTGGCTCAACCCCACGCCGGCCGACCCGATGCAGGCCAAGATGATGTGGATCATGCCGCTGGCGTTTTCGGTGATGTTCTTCTTCTTCCCTGCCGGCCTGGTGCTGTACTGGTTGACGAACAACATCTTGTCGATCGCGCAGCAGTGGTTCATCAACAAGCGCATGGGCGTGTTGAACGTATAGCAACGCTTGGCCCGGCGCGCTCAAGCCCGCCGTGGCAGCGGCCGATAAACCCAGCAATGCCGGCAGCACACGCCACCGGCCACCGCTTATGCGGGGTTGACCTGGCTGTAGCTGCCACCCAGGCGGGACGTCAAACTCCCGCCTGGCCCGGGCGGCTGTTGCCGGCTCTTGGCAGCTCACCGCGCGCCGCCCAGTTGGGCAACGCGGCGCTCCCCCCCGCGCCATCTGCCGCACCGGGCCTGCTGAGAACGTCGATCAGCCGGCCAGGTCCGCGCCGCTAGCATGACGTCATGCTCGCGCGCCACGCCGACCCCATCGTCGCCATCGCCACGGCCAGCGGGCGCGGCGCCGTGGGCATCGTGCGCGTGTCCGGGCGCAACCTGCGTGACCTCATCGAAGTGCTGTTCGGCCGCAGCCTGGAGCCGCGCCACGCCAGCTTGCTGCCGCTGCGCGAGGCCGACGGCACGCTCATTGACCAAGGCCTGGCGCTGTACTTTCCGGCCCCACATTCGTACACCGGCGAAGACGTGCTCGAGCTGCAAGTGCATGGCGGCGCCGTGCTGTTGCAAATGCTGCTGGCGCGCTGCGTGCAAGCCGGCGCCGGCATCGGGCTGCGCCTGGCAGAGCCGGGTGAATTCACGCAGCGCGCGTTCCTCAACGACAAGCTCGACCTGGCCCAGGCCGAGGCCGTGGCCGACCTGATCGACGCCAGCACGGCCCACGCCGTGCGCAGCGCCAGCCGTTCGCTGCAAGGTGAGTTTTCTCGACGGTTAGGTGTGCTGGCGCAGGGCCTGCTGAAGTTGCGCATGTTGGTCGAAGCCACGCTGGACTTTCCCGAAGAGGACATCGATTTCCTCAAGGCTGCCGACGCGCGCGGCCAGTTGCATGTGCTGCAAAGCGGTGTGGCCGAAGTGCTGGCCCAGGCGCGCCAAGGTGCTTTACTCCGCGACGGCTTGCGCGTGGTGCTGGCTGGCCAGCCCAACGTCGGCAA
>JANMYI010000188.1:0-9846 GCA_031381955.1 Burkholderiales bacterium | reverse complement strand
CAGCTTTGCCGCGATTGCCGACACGGAAAGCATCACTGGAACGGGCCTGAAGTTCTCGGTAGCAACCCCGAGCATCGGTGCGTTCTTGAATGGCTACGTCGCCGGCACGCAGACAGTGGGGCCGGTGGACTGGGGCATCACGGGCCAGACCACTTCAGGCCAGGTGCAGTTCGTCAAGACGGTCTACCTCGACGCACACCGCGTAACCACTGGCACGCTGACCGACACGGCCACCCTGGTGGCATCGCCGCCGCCGAATGGTTTCACCACAACGGCGGGGCCGGTCAGTGTGGGCATCAGCTCCAGCGCGGAAGTCACGCTCAACTTGACCAAGCGCATCCCGCCGCAGATCGTGCTGGGCGCTGGCCAGCGCATTGAGGTGGTACTGCGCGTCACGCGCAGCAGCGACGCCTTCCAGGTCGACAAGACCCTGACGTTCGGGCCTGGCGAGACGTTCAAGACGGCTACGCTGACTGGCTTGCTGCCTGACACCTACACCGTAACCGAAGTGTCAGCGCTGTACTACGCCAGCCCGGCGGCAGTTGGTGTCAGTGCCAACCTGCAAGCGCAGGGCAGCAGCCAGCAGACCGTGATCTTGACCGCGGGCGCCGATGGCATTTTCAGCAAGGAAGAATGCGAAGGCACAGCCGCCTTCGTGAACATTCCTGCAGGTGGAAATGCAACGGCCAAAGTGAAGAAGATCACCGACCCGGTTTTGGCAGCCAACGACCCGGACATCGACTGGACGTTCACCCTGAACGGCCCGGGCGGCCCGGTGCCATTGGTCGTCAAGGCGGGTGCCGACTTTGCCGAGTTCCCGCTCGTGCTGCAAGAAGGCAACTACACGGTGACGGAAACCCAAAAGGCTCCGGCCTGGGTGCTGACCAACGCCGCGCCCGACGCCAACAACGACAAGATCTGCGAGTTCGCGGTGGATTACCCACTCGACTTTGGCAAGGTCTTCTCTTGCACCTTCTATAACCAGAAGCAAGGCAAGGCGAAGGTCATCAAGACCGTGCAAGGGCTGCCACCCAGCGGCACGCAGGCGTTCACGTTCCAGTTGCGCAAGAACGCGTCGGTCTCGGCCATCGGCACGGTGTTGGAGTCTGGCGTTGCCAACGCGGGCAATCTCGGCCTCATCAACTTCGCGGCCTATCTGGTTCCAGGCAACCACTACCAGCTGTGCGAGGTCGTGATGCCGGGTTGGTCAACAACCCTCGGTACGTTCGTGCCGGGCTCGTTCCCGCCGCCTGACAGCATCGACAACAGCATCCTGTGTGTTGACTTCACGGTCGCGGCCGGCGAGACGAAGACGTTCAACGTCGACAACTCACCGCCACCAGGAGGCCGTGCGTTGACCATCGGGTTCTGGAAGAACTGGACGTCTTGCGACGCCAAGGGCAGCCAGAAGCCGGTGTTGGACCAGACGCTTGCCGCGGCTGAAACGAACGGCGTGGTGGTCTCTGCCGCTACCGGCTCGTACCCGGTCTTCGGACCGGCTTACTACCTGGTTCTGCATGGCAACGCGGGCGCGCCGAACATGGCACCAGATTGCCAGAACGCGATTCGCTTGCTGAACAAGTCGACCACTGACACCGGCAAGAAGAGCGCGAGCGACCCGGCATTCAACATGGCGGCCCAATTGGTGGCAGCCGAGTTGAACTATGTTGCCGGCGCTGGCAAGACCCCGGAAGCCACCACGGCGATTAACCAGGCCGTAGTACTGTTGGGCAAGTACTCGTTCGACGGCAAGACGCACACGGCCATCAGCGCGGCAGACGCCACGCTGATGAACAACCTGGCGAAGATCCTGGACGACTACAACAACAACCGGTAGTGAAACCAGCCCGCCGGGCCAACGCCCGGCGGGTGCGGTTTCGCAAGCGATTCAATTCCTCGTTCAACTTATCGGGCTGGCCCTGAAGCCGGCCAAGGAGCACCAAATGCGCAATGAACTCAAGCAAGCACCGCCGCGTGGCGGCGCCCGTTCCCTGGCCGCTGCGGCCGTGGTCTTGATGCTGGTGGCCGGCTGCGGCGGCGCCGACGGCCTTGATGCCACAGCTGATGCGGCCCAGGCACAGCAGCGCGCCAAAGCCGAGGCTGCGGCGCTGCAGCACGCGCTGAGCGTGGCCAAGGCCACCAATGAAGCCAAGGTGGCCGGCGAAAGGGCCGCAGCCAACAGCGGGGCCCGAACGGGCAACTGAAGCACTCGCCGATTTTTTCTTGCAGCGGCTGGGTTGAAGACTTTCAGCCCGGCCGCTTTGTTATTGAAGTTGCTTCGTCGATCAGTGCCAGCGCGCTCAATTCAAGGTGACCGAAATCGTCTGCGACGACGCATTCCCGCTCGTGTCTGTGGCGCGCACTGTGATGGAGTGCGTGCCGCGCGCGGCTTTGCGCGTGTTCCAGTTTGCCGAGTAGGGCGCAGCGTTGCTGGTGGCAACGAGGTTGCCATCGATATAGAACCCGACTGACGCCACGGCAACGTTGTCGCCGGCCTGCGCGGCCAAGCTCACCACGCGGCTTGTGAGCGTGGCATTCGCGGCCGGGCTGGTGATGGCCACCACCGGCGGCGTGGTGTCGGCCGGAGGCGGT
Source organism: Burkholderiales bacterium (assembly GCA_031381955.1). Classification (GTDB taxonomy): domain Bacteria; phylum Pseudomonadota; class Gammaproteobacteria; order Burkholderiales; family Burkholderiaceae_C; genus Rubrivivax. Next base: position 7,254 of record JANMYI010000188.1, on the reverse strand, counting down.
GGCGGCGGTGGTGGCGGCGGCGCGGCCAAGACCGTGTACGAGGCATGCGCCGCGGCGCTGCTGCCCGTGGCGGCGTCGGCCGCAGTGGCGTTGAGCGTGTAGCTGGCATCGGCCATGCCGGTTTGTGAGGTCACATTCCACGGCACATTGATGCTGGCGCCCGAGGCCAGGCTGCCCGTGCTGCTGGCCAACGCACCGCTGAACCCGCTGGGCAAGGCTTGCGCGAGGTTGAAGCTCGTGCTGGGGCAGGCCGCGGCATTGTTGTTGGTCAGAGTCAAGGCATAGGCCAGCATGCTGCCCGACGCCGCGGTTTGCCCTGCCGGCGAAGCGGCGATGCTCGGTGCCTGGCGCACGCAGGTGCTGCCGCCAAGAGCCACCGAGACCGTGGCTGTCGAACCCGAAACGCCCAGGCTGGTGACGGTGATACCGTTGGCCGCGTCGCTCCAGGCTTGGCCGCCAGCCAGCGAACTCAGCAAGATCGTGTAGGCGGGCATGACGCCAGTTGATTGATGCACCGAGACGTTGTTCTGGTAGGTCGTCCACAAGTTGGTATCAACACCCACGGGTTGGCGCATGCTGAGGTAGTAGTACTCGTTCGTATCCGCCTTGCGCAGGCGCAGCACTTGCGGGCCGCTGGGCGCGGTGGCCTCGAGCACGGTGATGCTGTAGGTGCCCCCCACGGTCACGTCTTGCACCTGGCTGCCGGCCAGCCAGCCCGCCATCACGCGGTTGGGTGCGTTGGCTTGAACCAGTTTGGCCGCGCCCATCGGGTCGCTGGCATCGCCGTACTCTGAACCTGGCGTGGCAGCGTGGTGGAAGTTCAGGTTGTGGCCGATCTCGTGGCTGAAGGTGCCCGTACTGGTGCATTGCTGCACCCACGAAGGCGTGGGTTGGGTACCGCCCAGCGCGCCCAACCCCAGCCAGCCGCAGTTCAGGTTGCGAGGCATCGTGTACGACACGCGCATGTAGTTCTGCGGGTTGAAGCCGGCCGCCTGCGCCAGCGCATTGGCCGCGGTGGCCCAACCGTTGTAGTCGCAGCTGCCGCCCTTGCTGTAGTTGATGGTGAAGGGGCCGATCACCTGGCCACTGAACGACACCAAGTTGTTCGAACCCTGGCGAAAGCCTTGGTCGAGCGTGGAGCCGCTGCCGCCGAACATCCGGCCTTGCAAGTCGGCTTGGCTGCATTCGATGGGCTGGTCGTTGAAGTTCAACATCACCACCAACGCCGTTTGCGGCCCCTGCACGGCAGCGCTGGTGGTGGGGGTGGCCGTGCCGCCCACCGTGGTGCCGCCGAGCGCCGCGAGCTGCACGCCGCGCTTTTCAAGCACCAGCAACTGGCGGTCGAACTGCACGGCGTTGATCACCGCACGCTTGCCCACCCAGCTCAACTGTTCGCGCTCGGTGGCCTGCGCCAGGCGCAGTTCCAGGCGCTGGCCGGCATCGTCCAGCACATGCAGCAAGGTTTGCGAGCGGCCGCGCGCAAAGTCGTCGGCCACATGGGCCCGCACCACGCCGGTCAGCGCCACGTCGCGTTCCACCAGCGCTTGCACTTGTACAGGCAGGCGGTTGCGAACGGTAGCAGGCAGCACCCGCAGGGCCGCCAGCTTGGGGTTACGCTCGATCAGCGCCAGCATGCGCGCGCGGCGCTGCTCGGCCAGTTGCGTCAGGCGCTGAATGGCCGCTTCACGCTGCGCGGCGGGCATGCTTTCAAATTGCCGCAGCGCGCTCAAGAACTGGTCGCTGCTGGCCACCGCCTGCTGGTCGAGCGTGAGTTCTTCACCCACGTGGGTGGCCCCGGCCAGCGGCGCCACCGTGGCCAAAGCCGCTGCAATAACCAAGCGGCGCAGGCCACGCGGCTGCGCAAAGAAATTCAAATTCATCATCGAGACCCCAACCGAAACCATTGCGTGTGACCCCGTGCCGACACGTTGTGCAGTCTAGAAAGCACCCCAGGGGGTGCCGTATCGACATGAAACGGGGAGTTCAGCGCGCTTGGCGCCTGTGTGCTGCCGCTTGCTCCAGGGAAAACACCTGGGTAGCTGCTGCGGGCGGGATTCTGGTGGTGGTTACAACTTTGGCTGTTTCGACATGTAAGGCGCGGTCAGACACGTCGCAGCCAACACACGCGCGGCACGCCGCGTGGTTTGGCAACCGGGTTGCAGCACACTGCCGGCACGCCTTGTTACGTGGAATGGGGTTGAGGCGCTTGGGTGGAAGTGAAACGGTGGCCGTGAATTGAAAAAGGCCACCGTTTCCGGTGGCCTTTTGGCGGGAATGCCGCTCAGGGCATCAATTGAACGTGTAGGCGCAAGCCGTTGCCTGAACGAAGTTCAGGTTGTTGTTGGCTTTGTCCAGCGCATTCTTCAAGGCTTCCTGGTAGCTGCGGAAGCTGTTGATCGCCGTCGTATTGGGGTGCAGCGCCAGTTCAGCATTGGCCTCGGCCATCAAGTTCGAAATGCTGGCGAATCCCAACAAATTGGCTGACGTGGCGCCCGGCGCATGAACCAGCGCGCCGCCGTTGACGATGCCGTTGAAGACGTTGAGTTCCATCGCCGCCAACTGCACAGAAAGCATATACGCCATGTTCACGGCCGTGCCGTTGAGCAGCCAGGTGCGCAGTGCCGCATAGTTGCCCGGGTTGAAGTCAGCGCCACTTCCGTTCTTCAGGTTCAAGGCAACCAGCATCGCCAGGTCAGTGGCCCCAACCAGGGCTTGGCCGTTCTTGTTGCTCCAGAAGCCCAGGGTCAGGCCGCCACCCGCGCCCACGCACAGGTTGCCGAATTCCAGCGTCACCGTTGTCAGCGGCAATGCCGTGGCAGTCTGCGGGTTCGGTGTGGTCGTGAACCAGCCGGCTTCCAGCGGAATGCCTTCGGTCACGGTGTATTGCACGCCCGGGTCGATCTGCAGGTTCACCGTGGTGAAACGCACCAGGTTCAGCGGCTGGATCGTCATCTTCCAATCCGGCAGATAGACCTCCAAAGGATCTTTCACGCCGTTGGCATTGGCGTCATAGAACTTCTTCACGATCAGGTGGCTGGGGTCGGTCGGCGGGCAGTTGGGCGCGCAATTCGGGTCTTGTGCGCGAACCTTGAAGTTGTCCGTCTTGGCCTTCACAAAGTCATTCTCGGGGCTGACCCAGACCTTGTACTCGCCGCCGTTGTTGGGGGTGTCGTCGTAGCCTGGCAGCAAGCTGATCGGCCTGACGAGGATCGCCGACAGTTGGTAGCACTGCACGAACTTGCCGTTCACCACCTTGACTGAATCGGTGGGTGTACTGCCGAGCAGGGTTGCGCCGCTGGGATCGGTCACCTTGACCCAATAGGTGCCATCGGGCAGGCCCGAGCCGCTTTCGCTGCGCGGCCCACCGTCAAGGTAGACCGCATCCTTGGAGTCGAAGATGTTGATGTTGACGCCCGCACAGCCCACGTCGGTGGTGAAAACCGCGCCGGTGAGCGGGGCCGACGGGTCGATCAAGGACTTCGGCGCCTCACGCGCCGCCGTATCCTGCGTGCCACCCCCACCCCCGCAAGCCACCAGCCCCAAGGTCAGCAAGGCTGCCCCCAGGGCACTGCCCAAGCGGCTTTGCCATGTCTTGATACTGCTTGCCCGGCTCACGGGCATGGTTGCGTTGTTCAACATGTATTTCCCCTCGCTACGACCATGGTGCCCAGTCTTATGGCTATCAGCACAACAGGCCTCGCACCGCTGCGCGGGCAATCTAACATCGAGCTGCACAGGCCGGCGGGCACTTGAAGCTGGCCCTGCGCTCTGATTTGAATGTATTCCTTCACGAACGACGCGGGTTCGGTACTAGCGCCATATCGACGCTTCGTGCTAGGGGGGGTGGGTGTAACGCTTCGTAAGCGCAGGCGTTGAAACCGATCCTCATTCTCCAACACCTCAGCAGCGACGGCCCGGCCAACCTGGTCACTTGTCTAGCCAACCAGGGGGTGGCGGTCAATGTCTGCAACACTTTGGACGGGCGCAGATTCCAGCCACTGGCGCAAGCCGCAAGCGTGTTACCCGCAGACCGTTCACTCGAGCCCACGGCTGCTGGCTGACATGGCCACCCGCCTGGCGCCGCAGCAGGCCTTGGCGCAGCGGCTGCATGCGCGCTAGCTGGGCGCAGCCTTGCAAAGAGAGTAGTGCCCGGCGCCGAGCCCGGTGGCCGAGATGTCGGCGCTTGCGCTGGTTTCGCATCCTGATTAGCGTTTCATATTGCGGAATTTGAGCGAGTGCGGGCGTCGGGTGTGATTTCGAATCAGCAAGTTTCATTCCGCATGGTGCGAAATGCCAGCCAAGTGGTTGATTTGATTGAGTGTAAACTTATATCTTATATAAGACATAAGTTAGCAGAATCACCGTAAGCTTGCGCCAACAGCAGCACCCGCACTCTCGCCCGCCGCACCCCTTCAACCACCTGGATCCCCCATGAGCCAAACCACCCGCGAACAACAAGCCGCCGCCCTGGAAAAAGACTGGGCCAGCAACCCGCGCTGGAAGGGCGTGAAGCGCAGCTATAGCGCCGCCGACGTGGTGCGCCTGCGTGGCTCCTTGCCCATCGAGCACACCCTGGCCAAACGCGGCGCCGAAAAGCTGTGGAACCTGGTCAACACCGAGCCCTTCGTCAACACGCTGGGCGCGCTCACCGGCAACCAGGCCTTGCAGCAGGTGAAAGCCGGCCTGAAGGCGATCTACCTTTCCGGCTGGCAGGTGGCGGGTGACGCCAACAGCGCCGGCGAGATGTACCCCGACCAATCCCTGTACCCCGTTGATTCAGTGCCCAAGGTGGTGAAGAAGATCAACAACACCTTCCAGCGCGCCGACCAGATTCAATGGAGCGAAGGCAAGAACGACATCGATTTCTTCGCCCCCATCGTGGCCGATGCCGAAGCCGGTTTCGGCGGCGTGCTGAATGCCTTCGAGCTGATGAAGGCCATGATCGAAGCGGGTGCCGCGGGCGTGCACTTCGAAGACCAGCTCGCCTCGGTAAAGAAATGCGGCCACATGGGCGGCAAGGTGTTGGTGCCCACGCGCGACGCCGTGGCCAAGCTCACCGCCGCGCGCCTGGCGGCCGACGTGATGGGCACACCCACCGTGCTGCTGGCCCGCACCGACGCCGAAGCGGCCGACCTGGTGACCAGCGACATCGACCCCAACGACCTGCCTTTCTGCACCGGCGAGCGCACCGTGGAAGGCTTCTACCGCGTGCGCAACGGGCTCGATCAATCCATCAGCCGCGGCCTGGCCTATGCCGAGGTGGCCGACATGATTTGGTGCGAAACCGGCAAGCCTGACCTGGCTTTTGCCAAGGCCTTTGCCGACGCCATCCATGCCAAGTTCCCCGGCAAGCTGCTGGCCTACAACTGCTCACCCTCGTTCAACTGGAAGAAGAACCTCGACGACGCCACCATCGCCAAGTTCCAGCGTGAACTGGGCGCCATGGGCTACAAGTTCCAGTTCATCACGCTGGCCGGTTTCCACAGCTTGAACCACAGCATGTTCGACCTGGCCTACGGCTACGCGCGCAACAACATGACGGCGTTCGTTGAACTGCAAGAAAAGGAATTCGCCGCCGCCGAACGCGGCTTCACCGCGGTGAAGCACCAGCGCGAAGTGGGCACGGGTTACTTCGATGCGGTGACCACCACCATCGAGCGCGACGCCTCAACCGCTGCGCTCAAAGGCAGCACGGAAGACGAGCAGTTCTTCGACAAGAAGCATGGCTGAAGTCTGAACGATCAAACCGGTGCCGCGAAACAGCACCGGGTTGTGCGGGCCCGAAGGTCAAAAGCCTTTGGGCCTTTTTTACGTGCTCCTCAAGGCGCGCGGGCCTCGTCGCTGCCCAACTGCCGCACGTAGGCCACCACCGCGGTCAGGTCGGCCGCTGTGAGCGTGATGTTTCGGTGTGCCAGCACGGCTGCTTCCAGCGTGGCGGCCGAGCCGTCATGCAGGTACGGCGCCGTGGCCCATGCGTCGCGCAAGGTGGGCGTGTCGATGCCGGTCAGCGCCGCGCCCGAGCGCAGGCCCGATGTGGGCTTGAGCGTGCCGATGTCGTGACGTGCGTGGCTGGCGCTGTCAGTGAAGGCTTGGCCGGCGTGGCAGGCTGTGCAGCGCGCAGCAAACACCGCTCGGCCCGCTGCGGCCTGGGCGCTGACATTGGCTTCAACCGGACGCGCCGGGCTGGGTGCAAATTGATTGAGTGAGGCCAGGTAGGCCGCCAAGGCATCGAGGTCGGCACTCAACCCGGCCTTGGCATCGCCCAGGGGTGAACTGCGTGTGCCGGCGTTGAAATGCAGGTCGCTCATCAAGCCGTTGCCTTGCGCCAGGCCGCGGATCTGGCCTTCGAAGTCTTGCGCCTCGTCGAAGTTGCCGCTCCAGTGCATGCGCCCGTGGCCCACGCCGCGGCCACGCAGGCTGATGGTGTTGCGCAGGCCCTCGCCGGCATGGCTCAAGTCCCACACCCGGCCGTCGTGCCCGCCCTCGTTGTGGCAGGCCGCGCAGCTCAGGTAGCGGTCGCGTGCCAGGCGGGTGTCGCGCGCGTCGTAGAACAGTTGCTTGCCTTTGAGTACCTGCGCACTCAGTAGCTCGGTGCTAACGGTGACCACCGTGTCCCAATGCGGCACATGAAGTTGGCCGCTGTCGCGCAGGGCGCGCAGGTCGAAGCCGCTCACGGTTCGTTCCATCACGTTGCTCACGAACAAGGTGCTGCCGTCGCCGGAGACGGCCAGCCCTTGTGGGGCACGGCCGACGTTCAATCGCATCACTTCGCGCCGGCCATGGGCGTCGATCACCGCCACTTCGCGGCTGGTCTCCAGGGCCACGAACAGCCACACGCCGCGCGGGTCGAACGCGGCGGCGCTGGCCAGGCCGGCGTTGTCATGGTCGATGCGCGCGGCCAGGTCTTCAGCGCCGCTGGCCAAGTCAATGCGCGAGCTGATGGCGCGCACTGCGCTCTGAAAGTTCAGCGCCAGGCCGTCGCGCATCGCGCCACGTTTGATGTTGTCTTGCTTGCTGGGCACGAAGGCCTGGGTGCCGTCAGGCGACAGCGCCACCGCGCCCAGGTAGTTGGGCAGGCCGCGGCCCTGGTTCTCGGCGTCAGGCCGCTCGCTTTGGGCCAGCGCGATGCTGCGCGTCAAGCTCATCGCCACGGCGTTGACTTGCCACACCGCGGCCGCGCCGGCGCCAGGTGCGGCGGTGTGTTCATCAACCACCGGGGCGCTGATGAAGCGCGCGACATAGGCCGTTGTGCCG
>JANMYI010000182.1:0-1974 GCA_031381955.1 Burkholderiales bacterium | reverse complement strand
CGCCAGGGCAGCTGGATGGACTACGGCATGTTCCTGCAAAGCGTGATGATCGCGGCTTGCGTGTCGGCTGGGCTGATTGGGTTCATCGCGCCATTCTTCCATTGCACCCTCCCCCGCCAACGGCAGCGTCTGCGGACTGTTTAGAAAATCCTCCCTAGACATTGCTGCACCGCAACAAAATGCTTGCAAGCCTGGGAGAAAACCCTATACTTCGTTTCATGTTGCAGCGCAGCAAACGTTGCACAGAGTTTGAACCTCAACCCTGAACCTGGAGATATCAACATGCTGACCGCCGAACAAGTCCTGGCCGCCCACAAGGCCAACGTTGAAACGATTTTTGGCCTGACGAACAAGGCCTTCGAAGGCGTTGAGCGCCTGGTCGAACTGAACCTGCAAGTGGCGCGCACCGCCATCAGCGAAGCCGCCGCCAGCACCAAGGCTGCCCTGTCGGTGAAGGACCCGCAAGAGCTGATGGCCCTGCAAGCCCAGTTCCTGCAACCCGCCGCCGAGAAGGCTGCCGCTTATGGCCGTCACGTCTATGACATCGCCGCCGCCACGGGCGCTGAAGTGACCAAGGTCGCTGAAGCCCAAGCTGCCGACGTGCAAGCCAAGGTGATGGGCCTGGTTGACAGCGCTGTCAAGAACGCGCCGGCCGGCAGCGAAAGCGCCGTGGCCATGGTCAAGTCGGCCGTGGCTGCTGCCAGCAACGCCTACGAGTCGGTGAACAATGCCGCCAAGCAAGCCGCCGAAGTGGCCGAAGCCAACTTCCAAGCGATGCAGAACACCGCTGTCAAGGCTGCCCAGGCTCCGGTCAAGGGCAGGCGCGCCTAAATCAAAAGTAAAGGGAGCGCCACGGCGCCGCCACATCGCAAGGAGCGGGGAACTTTCACGAAGTTGGCGTATCCCATAAGGGCCACGGTCTGAACGACGTGGTCTCTTTGGATGGTTGTCTCCTCGGTACCTCCTGAAACCCCCTTTCAAGGTACCTTTACGGCCCAGCGCAAGCTGGGCCGTCTTCTTTTGTGGACGTCGCGCTTGTCTGCAGGCAGTTCGGTGAACACGTCTTAGCCTGAAAATCATATTTAGAAATTAACAAAAAGTTGTTTTCAGGAATATGACTGATCGATAGAGTCGCCCGCTGCACTGCAACATACGGGCACGCCGAGGCATGGACTGGCTAGCGATCATCAGTGGTTTCGGCGTCGGCGCCATCGTCGGCCTCACCGGCGTGGGCGGTGGCTCGCTCATGACGCCGCTTTTGATGGGTGTGTTTCGCTTGAGCCCGGCCGTGGCGATCGGCACCGATCTGTGGTTTGCCGCACTGACCAAAGCCGGCGGCGCCGTGGCGCACCAGCGCCATGGGCATGTTGACCGCCGCATCACCGGCTTGCTGCTGCTGGGCAGCATCCCTGCAGCGGTGGCCACCATTGCGCTGATGCACCTCACCGGCATCACCAAAGGTTGGGCGCAGGCCTTGACGTTCTCGCTTGGCATTGCCCTGCTGCTCACGGCGGTGACGGTGGCCTACAAGCATGTTTGGCACCGCCTGGGTTTGCGGCTGGAAGCCTGGCTGCCCGAACGCCGCAAGCGCACTTTGACCGTGCTGGCCGGCGCCATGCTCGGTGTGCTGGTGTCGCTCAGCTCGATTGGCGCGGGTGCCCTGGGCGCCACGCTGATCTTGCTGCTTTACCCGCGCCTGCCCACGCAGCGCCTGGTGGGCACCGACATTGCGCACGCCGTGCCGCTCACGCTTGTGGCGGGCATCGGCCACGCCACGCTGGGCCATGTCGACTACGGCCTGCTCGCGCCGTTACTGCTGGGCTCGCTGCCCGGTATTTGGCTCGGCGCGCGGCTGACCAAGACGCTGCCTGAAACCCTGGTGCGCACGCTGTTGTGCATCTCGCTCGTCACCGCCGGTTTGAAAGTGATCCACTAGCCATGTACCAATACACCGACTTCGACCGCCAGTTCGTC